>NZ_JBTMMT010000050.1:0-52855 GCF_055517075.1 Micromonospora sp. DSM 43699 | reverse complement strand
CGTGACCACCGCGTCAACGTCGCTCGCTCATCGTCGGTCAGCGTCAGCGGCGCAGTGGGACGCCCGGTTCTCGGCATCCCACCACCCTACCCACTTATCAGGCGAATTTCCGGCGCAGGACACTAGCGCCTCGTCTTTGAACGTTGGTCGGGTAATGCGTCGGTTCTGGGGATGGATCGGACAGGCTGTCTCCCAGCACTCGTGGTAGGAGGTGGTGGCCGGTGGGCAGAAAGCCGGAAGTGTGCGTCCGGCAGGTGTCGATGGCTGAGGGCCAGCGGTTGCGGCGGATCACCAGGACGGCGAAGGACCCGGTGAAGCTGCGGCGGGCGATCGTGGTGCTGATGTCCGCCCAGGGACAGCCGGCCCCGGACATCGCTCACCTGCTCACGAGCAGCGTGGATGACGTCCGCGACGTGATGCACGCGTTCAACGAGCGGGGGTTCGACGCCCTGGACCCAAAATGGAGCGGGGGCGCACCGAGACGGATCGATGAGCAGACCCGCGACTGGATCTGCGTCACCGCCCGGTGCGACCCCCGCTTCCTCGGCCAACCGTTCTCCCGCTGGTCGCTTGCCGAACTGCGCGATTACCTCGTCGCCGCGGGTTACGTCACGACGATCAGCGTCGAGACCGTGCGTCGTGTCCTGCACGAACGCGGGGTGACGTGGCAGGCCACCAAGACGTGGAAGGCCAGCACCGACCCCGGCTTCACCACGAAGATGCGCCACCTCTACGACCTCCCACCCGCCGATGGCAGGGTGCTCTGCGTCGACGAGTTCGGGCCGCTGAACCTCAAAACCGCCCAGGACGGGCCTGGCGATCCGTCGCACACCCGGTGCGACTTCGTGCCACTTACACCCGCGACCAGGGGTACGACACATGATCGCCGCCCTGGACCCGGCCACCGGCCGCCTGCACTACCGCATCCGCGACCGCAAACGGTGGCGCGAGTCCCTGACCTTCCTCAAGACCCTGCGCCGTTCAAGGCTGCGTGACGAGGCACTAGAACGAATGACCGATGACGTTTGAGATCGTCATCCGACGTTGCCTTCATCTCATCCTGAGCGGACGAACGCCGAGACCGATGACGAGCCGTGCCACTTTGCCGGTTGGCCAGCCCACGGCTGGTCGCAGTGCGGGCAGGCGAGGGCGGAGAAGAAGGGGCTGAGTTGATCATCGACCCGCTCCTGCTTCGGCTTTACGCCGGCGACGCCTCCGCCGGCATAGGTCAGCTCGCGATGCTGGGCGCGTCGGTCGGCTACTACTCGCCCTGGCAGCAGAGGTTGTCGTGGGTGATCAACGGCGCAGGGCCGCGAAACTGTCCCCTGCGGCGCAAGATGCACAGAGGCCCAATACAGAGGAGGTCAGCCTCGCTGAGGGTCCGGTATCGCGATCCGCATCGGAGTCGTTGTCGGAAAGACGACACCGTGGCGTTCATGCCAACCTCAGCACCGCTGGCGGACCTTCCCATCGTGGCGACACGTCGGATGACCGCGTCATGGTCGACAGCTACGTTGCTGGAACTGATCTCGATCAGAGACACCGTGGCCAGCTCCAGCCGGAGCTGGCTGGCACCTGCAAATTCACCACCGGCCCCGCCCTCGGCGACGGCACCACCGCTTCCCGCCGCATTCTCGTAGCCGCAAAAATGGCTTGTGCCACACCTTGAGTACGGTGGCGAACGCTCTCTAGAATTGCTGGCATGGCTAATCAGATCGGGGTCGGCCCGGAGCTTCTGGCCTATGTCCGGGAATTCTCGCTCAGAGAGGACGACGTCCTTCGGGCGCTACGCACGCACACCGGCGAGCTTCCCGGCGGGCAGTCCCTGCAGGTGATGGCCGAGGAGGGACAACTCCTTGCGCTGCTGGTGTCCCTGGTCGGGGCCACGAGGGTGCTGGAGGTGGGCACCTTCACCGGCTACAGCACCCTGTGCATGGCCCGGGCGCTGCCACCGCACGGCCGGCTGGTGACCTGTGACATCAGCGCGCGGTGGCCGGAGATCGGTGCCGAGTACTGGCACCGCGCGGGGGTCGCCGACCGCATCGAGGTACGCATCGGTGCGGCCGTCGAGACCCTTGACAAAATGCTCGACGAAGGCACCGACAGCAGTTTCGATCTCGTTTTCATCGACGCCGACAAAGCAAACTATCCGCAGTACTACGAATTCGCGGTGCAACTCGTACGCCCCGGCGGTCTGGTGGTGGTGGACAACACGCTGTTCTTCGGCCGGGTGGTCGACCCGACCGCCGGTGATCCGGACACCGCCGGGGTGCGGCGGGTCAACGCCATGATCCGCGACGACCAACGGGTGGATGTGTGTCTGCTTCCAATGGCCGACGGCATCACGTTGGCCCGGCGGCGGGCCGGCTGATCTCCACACCGCGGTCCGGCCGGTGGAGGCCGGGTGCGGGCGGTCAACCCGCGCCGACGGTCGCCGGGCCGGCCAGGTCGGGGGCGGTCAGGTGGAACGTCGACGGTGCCGGTTGCCGGCGTGCCGCCAGGTGCAGTCGCTGGACGGCCCGGTCGCTGTCGACGGCGATGCGGTCCCGGCATGCGCAGGGCTCCTCGTCGAAGCCGGCGAACCGGTAGGCGATCTCCATCATCCGGTTCCGGTCGTTGGGCCGGAAGTCGGCGATCAGGTGCACGCGAGCTCGAGCGGCCTGGTCCACCAGCCAGGTCAGCAGGACGGTGCCGGTGCCGAAGGACACCACCCGGCACGAGGTGGCGAGCAGCCGCAGGTGCCACACCCCGGGGTGTTTCTCCAGGACCAGCACACCGACCGCGCCGTGCGGCCCGAACCGGTCGGTCAACGTCGTGACCAGGACCTCGTACCGGGGGTCGGCCAGCAGGGCCCGCAACGCCTGATCCGGGTAGTGCACTCCGGTCGCGTTCATCTGGCTGGTCCGCAGGGTCAACTCCTCGACCCGCGACAGGTCTGCGGCGTCGGCCCGCCGGATGCGCATCACCAGTTCCAGCGAACGCAGGAAGTCCTCCGCCGGGCCGGTGAACCGGGCCTGCTCGTCGGCCCGCCGCTGACCGGCCTGGTACATCTGCCGGCGTCGCCGGGCGTCCACGGTCACCGACGTCGGAGTGAACTCCGGCCGGTCCAACAGGGCTGTGGCCGCGCTGGCGTCGTAGCAGCGTACCTGCGGGAGGTGGAAGGCGACCTCGGCCCGTTCGACCGGTTGGTCGTCGATGAAGGCGACGGTGCCGAGCGCGAAGCCCAGCCGGTCGGCGATCCGCTGGACCGCGTCGGACTTGCGTCCCCACCCGATCTGCGGTGCCACGAAGTACTCGGCGACGCCGAGCGCGCACAGCCGGGCCCAGGCCGGCTCGTGGTCGTTGCGGCTGCAGACCGACTGGAGGATGCCCCGGGCGTCCAGCCCGGTGATCACCGCCCGGATCGGGTCGGGGAGCACGACCTGTTCGTCCTCCAGCAGGACACCCTGCCAGAGGGTGTCGTCCAGATCCCAGACCAGGCACTTCACGGTCACGGGTGGGACCGTCGGGACCTCGTCGGTCACGTCGACTCCTTCGTGGACTGCCGTTCGTCGGCAGCATGGGATGAGTGGGCGGGCGATCGGCGCGGCGGTGGGGTCACCGGCGGTTCACCGCGTGGTCGGCCAGCATCAGCTGACACATCTCGGTGCTGCCTTCGATGATCTCCATGAGCTTGGCGTCGCGGTACGCCCGGGCGACGGGGTGCCCGTCGACCGCACCGGCCGACGCCAGGATCTGGACCGCGTCGGCGGCGGCCCGGGTGGCGTGCCCGGCGCTGACGTACTTGGCCAGGACGGTGGCGGTGACCACTTCGGGTGAGCCGTTGTCCCAGCAGCGGCTGGCGTGCTCACAGACCCGGGTGGCCACCTGCTCGGCGGCCCACAGGTCGGCCAGGTGCCGGGCGACGAGCTGGTGTTGGGCCAGCGGGCGGCCGAACTGCTGGCGGGAACCGGCGTGTGCGACGGCCGCCGTCAGACAGGCCCGCAGGATCCCCACGCAACCCCAGGCGACCGACATCCGGCCGTAGCTCAACGCCGTGGTCACCAGCAGGGACAATGACTGCCCGCCGGCACCGAGCAGGCTGCTGGTGGGCAGCCGTACCGCGTCGAACCACACGTCGGCGTGTCCGGCCGCCCGGCATCCCAGGGGATCCGCCCGCCGGTGCACCCGTACCCCCGGGGTGGCCCGGGGCACCACCACCACGGCTCCCTGGTCGCCGAGTCGGGCGAAGACCAGGAGCAGGTCGGCGTGGTCGGCGGCGGTCACCCACACCTTGTGGCCGTCGAGGCGCAGGGTGTCGCCGGTCATGGTGACGGTGGTGGTCATCGCCGACAGATCACTGCCCGCCTGCGGTTCGCTGAAGGCCACGGCGGCCGTGTCCGTGGCGGCCAGGCGGGGCAGCAGCGACCTGGCCTGGGCCCGGTCGGCCAACCGTTCGATGGTCCAGGCCGCCATTGCCTGGGAGGTCATGACGCTGCGCAGGGAGCTGCACAGGCTGCCCACCTGGGCGGTGAACTCGCCGCTGTCCAGGCTGCTCCATCCCGCTCCGCCGTACCCGGTCGGGATCTGGGGGGCGAGCAGGCCTGCGGTGTTGAGTGCGCGCACCACGTCCACGGGTAGCCGGCCCGCCCGGTCCCAGTCGCCCGCCCGGTCGCCGACCAGGCGGGCGGCGAGCGTGGCGGCCTGGGCGGGCGTGACGGTGGGCGCGGTGGCGGCGACGGTCTCAGGCACCGTGGTCGCCGGGTTCGCTGTTGCGGAGCCGGTCGACCAGGGCCACCATCCGGCGCACCGTGCGGAAGTTGTCCAACCGCAGGTCGGTGCCGCGCACGGAGACCCCGTACGTCTGCTCCAGGTGCACCACCAGCTCCATCGCGAACAGGGACGACAGCCCACCGGTGGCGAAGAGGTCCGTGTCCGGCGGCCAGGTCCGCCCGGTAAGCGCCGTCAGGAAGCGCACCAGTTCCGGCGCGGCGGTGTCGACCCGGTCACCGGTGTCCGACACCTCCTGGTCGGATGGCACAGTCATCACAGGTCTCCCTCGTAGTGGTAGAAACCCCGTCCGCTCTTGCGGCCGAGGTGGCCGGCCCGGACCTTGGTCAGCAGCAGCTCACAGGGGCGGCAGTTCTCGTCGCCGGTGCGTTCGTGCAGCACCCACAGGGAGTCGACCAGGTTGTCCAGGCCGATCAGGTCGGCGGTGCGCAGCGGACCGGTCGGATGTCCCAGACATCCCTGCAGGAGTTTGTCGACGGACTCGACGCTTGCCGTGCCGGCGGCCACCACCCGGACCGCACTGTTGATCATCGGGTGCAGGATCCGGCTGGTGACGAAGCCCGGCGCGTCCTCGACCACCACCGATTCCCGGCCCAGGGTGGTGAGCAGCCCGCGTACCGCGTCCAGGGTGTGCGGACCGGTACGTGGGCCGCGGATCACCTCGACGGTCCGGATCAGGTAGGGCGGGTTCATGAAGTGGCTGCCGATCAGGTCTTCCGGTCGTGCCACCGACCGGGCCAGTTCGCCGATGGGGATCGAGGAGGTGTTGGACACCACCGGGGTGCCTGGTGCCACCAGGGCGGAGACGTCCGCCAGCACCTTCGCCTTGGCGTTGGGGTCCTCGGTGACCGCCTCGACCACCGCGGTGAGGGTGCCGGTCCGCCCTGTCGAGACGTCCGCGAGGGACACTCCGACGTCGAGCAGGCCGGGTCGGGTGCCCTCCGGTAGGGCACCCATCAGCCGGGCCGTCCGGACCTGCCGGTCGACCCGGTCGGTGGCCTCGGCCAGGCGACGGCGGTCCACGTCGATCATGGACACGGCGATCCCGTGCCCGATCGCCAGTGCGGCGATGCCCGTCCCCATCACTCCCGCGCCCAGCACCGCCAGTCGTCGCGCGGCACCCGGCGTGGTGTTCTGCCCCGCCATGAGGGTCTCCCTTCGTTGCCGAGACGGCACCGACACGGTTCACAGGCCACGGTGGCCACGGTCACACCCCGGAACGGCCGGCCTTCCGTTCGTCGACGGACGATCCGTTGGCGACCGGCCAACCGTTGACAACTGACGATCCGTTGACAGCCGGCACACCGTTGGCGGCCGGCGAACCGTTGGTGATGGACGTCCCGGTGGCGGCGGCGTCGGTGGGATCGCCGGACGGGGTGGGGTCGGTGTAGAACTGCCGCGCCCACTGCCGGTACCGCCCGATCGGGCCGTCTCCCCGGGCGAGCTTCGGCTGTTCGACGTGCTCCTGGTGGTGCCACATCAGCAGGTCCGCGCCGGTGTCGACCGAGGCCACCCGTTGGGCGATCGCGCCGAGCAGCCGGGCGACGGGCATCGCCGTCGCGCGGGCGGCCCGCTCGGGCAGGAACGGCAGACCGGCCAGCTCCAACTTGGTACCGAACCGCAGTTGGATCCGACCGGCGGTGGTCGGGGTCGCGTGCAGCATGACGTGGAGGTCGCCCGCGCCGTTGGGCAACCGGGTGCGGGCCGCGATGGTGGCCAGTCCGATCACGGTGAGGGTGTAGGACTGGCGGCTCTGGCGCATGACGGTGCCCCGGGCGGTCGCGGTGACCGTGCTGATCGGCTCCCCCATCACCGGTGCCCCCTCGATGACCAGGTCCCGCAGCCCGTGCAGGGCCGGGAGGTGCCCCCAGTCGAAGGCGTTCTCGATGACGTCCTGCGGGTGACCGGCGATGTCGAAGGTGTTGTGGCTGAAGGGTTGCCGCTCGTCCATGCCGAAGATCGGCACCTGCCACTGCGGTGCGAGGCCGAGCGCGTGCCGCCACACGTAGATCGACCCGTTGGCCTCGCAGACCGGGAACTGGGTCAGGGTCGCCTTGGGCGGCGGCAGGTCGTACCCGGTCCGTACGCAGGCCCCGGAGGGGTCGAAGGCGAACCGGTGGAAGGGACAGACGATCTCCTCACCTTCGAGTGTTCCACCGACGCCCAGGTGCGCCCCGAGGTGGGGGCAGCGTGGGCGGACCGCACGCAGCAACCCGCGGGGAGTCCGGTAGACGACCACCTCGCCACCCATGAACGGGCGGGTGGTGATGGCCCCGGGGCGGACCTCGTCGGAGAAGGCCACGCAGAACCACCCGTTCGGGTCGGGACGCGTGGGCGGGTGGAGCCGGTCGGCCGGTGCGGCGGTGTGCCGGCGGATCTCACGGTTACGGAGCAGCTGTTTGACCAGCGACCTCATGGTTGTTCTCCTAGTGGGCGACCGGGCAGGCGTCAGGGCCCGGTCCGGGGGTCGACGGAACGGGTAGTGGCTGCGACGTGGCGACCGGCGGCGCGTCGGTCCCGGAGGTCTCCGTCCGACACCGCAGCCGCAGGCGCAGCCCGCGGGAGCTGAGGCTGGTTTCCACCTTGGGTCGGAAGGGTTCCTCGCCGACAGGGGACAACTCCCAGCGGGCCGCCACCGCGGTCAGGGCCAGGATCGCCTCGGTGAGCGCGAACTGATCCCCGATGCACTTGCGTGCGCCGGCGCCGAACGGGACGTAGCCCGTCCGGTCGGGTGAGGTGCCGCGCCAGCGGTCCGGGTCGAAGCGGTCCGGGTCGGCGTACAGGTCGGGCCGCCGGTGGATCAGGTACGGGCTGAGCACGAGGGTGTCGCCGCGTCGTAGCCGTACCCCGTCGAGTTCGGCCTCCTGGGCGACGGTGCGGGTCATCATCCAGGCCGGCGGGTAGAGCCGGAGGGTTTCGGTGACCACCCGGGTCGCCAGGTCGAGTCGGGGCAGGTGTTCGGGGCCGGGGAGCGCGCCTGCCAGGACAGTGTCGGTTTCGGCCTGCAGTGCGTGTTGGATTTCCGGATGGGTGGCCACCAGGTGCAGTGCCCAGGCCAGGGTGATGGCGGTGGTCTCCATGCCGCCGAGGAAGAAGGTGAGGGCCTGGTCGGCCAGTTCGGCGTCGCTGAGCCGCTGCTCGTGGTCACGGCTTTCCACGTCGACGGCCGCGACCAGTGCGGAGAGCAGGTCGGCGTGGTCGGTGGGGTCGGCCCGGCGGGCGGCGACGATCTCGGTGATGGTGGCGAAGAGCCGGGCCCGGGCCTGGTCGTAGCGTCGCTTGGCGGGGGTAGGTAGCCGGCGCATCAGGGCCGGGGTCATCATCCGGCGGAAGAAGGCGCTCACCACGGTGTTGGTGTCGGCCAGGGCCCGGCGGAGGGTGTCCGCGGGGAGGGACCCGCTGAACATCGTCTCCATGGTGGCCTGGGTGGTCAGCGTCATCATCTCCCGGGTGACGTCGAGCACCTGACCGTCGTGCCAGGAGCCGGCGGTGGCATGGGAGGCCCGGCCGAACACCGCCGCGTACCCGTGTAGGCGCTGTGGGTGGAACGACGGTTGGCACAGTCGTCGTTGTCGCCGGTGCAGCGGGTACGGGCAGGTGGACAGCCCGTCGCCGATGACCTCCCGGATCCGGTCGTAGATCGGGCCGCCCTTGTCGAAGGTCCGGTCGTTGACGAAGATGTGCCGGGTCAGGGTCGGGTCGCAGATCAGCACTGCGGAGGTCGGGCCCAACCGGACCCGCACCATCCTGGGGTAGCCGGCCAGGGAGCGGATGAAGGCCAGCGGATCCCGCAACAGGGGCAACGCGTGTCCGAGGAGCGGCAGTGCGCCTGGTGCCAGGGGAATCGACGCGGTGGTCGTCGTAGTCGTCTCGGTCATGGGTTACCTCGTTCTCCGGTCTGGCGTCGTCGCACCGGGCGGTGGGCGGGTGATCTCGAGCAGGGCGGTGGTCCAGCGGAAGCCGAGGCCGAAGCTCACGACGAGGACGTGGTCCCCGACCCGCAGTGCGCCGGTGCGGAACATCCGGTCCAGGGCGAGCAGCACGTCGCAGGGGCCGGCGTGGCCGAGGTGGCGGCCGAAGGTCCAACTGCTGTCGGTGGCGCGGCGGTGCAGCGGGGGTCCGGAGAGCACCAGGTCGAGCACGGCTGACCCGATCGCGATGGCCACCACGTGCGAGATGTCCGCCGCTGCCAGGCCGGTCTCGCCGAGGACGGTGTCGACACAGTGCCGGGTGCGGCGTTGAAGTGTCCCGATGTGCGGCAGGAGTCCGGTCTGTTCGGCGAGGAACCGTCGGCCGTCGCCGGCGGCGGTGCCCTGCTCACCGGCGCGGGTCAGCACCTCCAGCTCCGGTTCGGTGGCTTGGGCGGTGGCCAGCAGCCGGGCGAAACCGGTGCCCCGGGTGAGCACCGCGGCGGCGCCGGCGTCACCGGCGACGTAGCCGATGTCGCGGACGTGGCCCCACCGCTGGTGGGGGAAGCGGGCTCCGGCGGTGACCAGGGCCGCCGGGGCGGTGGGTTGGGCGGTGAGGTGTTCGGCTGCGGTGACCAGGGCGGCCGCGCCGCCGTCACTGGCCGCGCCGATCTCGATGCCGGTGGTACGGGTGGCTCCGAGGACCCGCAGCAGGTACGGCGCGGGCGTGTAGTGGTCCTCGTCCTGGAAGGTGGCGTGGGCCAACAGGCTCACGTCGGCGCTGGGGACCTCGGCGTGGCGCAGTGCCAGCAGGGCGGCCCGGGCCGCCATCTGGGTCGCGGTCTCCCCGGTCGAGACCGCCGCCGAGGTGAACCCGTTGGCCGCCGCCATGGACGACGGACCGGCCTGGGTGCCGCCCCACGGGTCCTGCTCAGGTCGGATCGGGGGTATCCAGGAACCGGTTCCGGCGATCGTGATGTCGTGCCACAACACCGCTGTCTCCTCGGCTGTCAGGGAAGGGCCGGCTGGGGGATGTCGGCGTGCGGCCGGATCAACCTCCCGCTGTGGTCGGTGGCGTGCGCGCTGACCCCGGTGATCCGGGCCAGGACGTGGCCGTCCGTGGTCGACGCGGTCAACGCGCCGTCGGCGAACCGGCAGTGCAGCCGGATCGTCGGATGCGCGGCGCTGAGCTGGCAGTCGTTGCCCGGTCCACCGAGGTCCACCGCCTCGATGCCGGCCATCGGGCCGACCAGGGGTGGCCGGTCGCCGTGTGGCGGCAGGAGCAGCAGGTGCACCATCGCGTCCAGCAGGATCGCCGGTACGGTCATCCCGGCCAGGGCCGGGCTCCACGCCTCGTGGTCCAGGCGGAACGTGGCGCTCGTGCCGTCCGGTCCCCGGGCGTACCCGCTGGTGCCGGCGAACGGGCCGCTGAGGGTGATCGGCAGGTCGGCGGAGTAGACCGGCATGGTGAAGTCCGGTTCGGGTCGGTGCGCCACCTGGTCGGTCGGCGCGGGCAGTGCGGGGTGCCGGTCGGCCAGCACGACTGTCGTCTCGCAGAGCAGGTCGTCGAAGCGCAGGACCTTGCCGTTGCGGCCGACCCGGTTGGTGGTGATCCGGACCGTCACCACGGCCCGGTCCGGGGACCGGTCGGTGAGTCGGGCCTGCACCGTGATGGTGCGGGGTGGTCCGGCGGACCTGACCGTCACCGACGTCCGGCAGACCAGGTCACGGAATCCGGTGACGACGAGGTCGGGGCAGAGGTGTCCGGCTGCGCCGGCGGCGGCCTCGAGGGCGAAGGTGCCGGGGAGGACGTACTCCCCGTTGACCCGGTGGTGGCGCATCCATCGGCCGTCCTGCTCCGCGAGGGTGTGTGGTTCCCAGGTCTTGGTGAACACCGCCCAGCGGCGGCCGCGCAGCAGCACGCCGTCGAGCAGCGGCGTGGCCAGGGACGGATCCGGTGGGGTGGGTGGTGGTGCGTCGGGTACGGGCAGTGGCAGCCGGCCGCTGGTGGTGTCGGTGCTGATTCCCCGCTGTCCCAGCAGTACGCGTTCCTCCTCCCGGATGTAGAAGACCGCCGCCCCGCTGCCGGGCCGGGTCACCGCGTCGAGGAACTGGGCGGCACCCTGCCTGCTGCTGATGTAGGCGTCCATCCGGTTGCGGCGCAGGGTTTCCTGCATGGCGGCGCTGCTGGCGACGCCGACTTCCCGCCAGCCGCTCCAGAGGATGGCGAGTTCGCGGTGTCCCTCGGGTGCGTGCCGGTCGGCCCAGGCGCTCGCGTACGCCAGGTATTCGTTGACGGCGCAGTAGTCGACGTCTCCGGGGGCGGGGGCGAGGGTGGCCAGGGTGCTGAAGTTGCACCAGGTCCGGGGCGGCCGGCCGGCCAGGGCGCGTTTGAGGTTGCGGTAGCCGGTGGCTTTGGTGGCCCGTACCGCCCGGAAGTCGGCCAGGGTCTTCGCGTGCAGTGCCCGGGAGCGCAGGTCGAGGACGGTGTTGATGAGCAGGTCGATGCGCCCGTGCCGGTCCATGACCTCGTCGAGGACCGCCCTGGTGCGGTCCGCGTCCAGAACGTCGCACACCCGGTGGTGGACCCGGTCCGGCCCGCACAGTTCGGCGAGCCGGTGCACGGTCCGGCGTACCTCCAGGCGGGCCTGGGCACGTTCGTAGGCGGTCTTGAGATCCCGCACCGACGCGTCGGGGTGTTCCCGGCGTCCGGCGGCGATGAACTCGGCCTGGGGTGGCAGTTCGTCGTCGGTCTCGGGTAGCGGGGTACGGCCGACGAGGTACAGGTGGGGGCGGTCGGTGGTGCGGGCCACGGCATCGAGGAGTTCGGGGGTGATGCCGCGGGCGCCACCGAAGGCGACCACGATCGCGCCCGGTGGCAGGGTGGGTTCTGCCGTGCGGTGCGGTCGGGCTTCGTCGTCGGCGACGGCCAGCTCGGACCAGGTCTGTCCGTGGCAGGCCAGGGTGTGCGTGGGCACCCGGGCGGTCGCCGCCCGGGCCAGCTGTGCCAGCGCGGTCGGGGCTTGCGACGCGTCGGTGATCAGGGTGTTCCCGCTGCACTGCGGGACCTCGGCCCGTACCGAGCGGACGAGTCCGCTGAACAGGCCGGCGAGCGGGTGGGTCGTTCCCTGCGGTAGGGCGGCGAGCAGCAGCGCGGCGAGCGACCCGCCGGCCCGCAGCGCGGGCAGCGCGGCCTGGATGGTGGTGAACGCCAGGTCCTGGAGGTCCTCCAACCGGGCGGCCTCGATGTCGTCGGCACCGCCGTCGGGGGTTTCCAGCCGGGTGAGGATCCGGATGTGGCGTGGAACGAACGGCAGGTCGGCCAGCGCGTCGGCGGCGGCGTCGGGCGGTACGTGGGTGGCGGCGTCGACTCCCGGCCGCGGTGACCAGACGGCGATGTCCGGTCCGGTGACCGCAGCGGCGAGGTCCGCGGCGTCGGTGAGCACGATGCTCCCGGCCGGGATCGCCGGCCCGTCCGGGTCCGGTGGGGTCAGCGGACGCAGCTGAAGGGTCTGCCGGCGGCCGATCGGCTGTTCGGCCGGTTCCGGGACGGCCCCGCCCGGGTCGGGGCCGGAGCCGGTCGGCCCGGTGAACCGGATCGACGGTGATCCGGGGGCGGCCGGTGACACGACGGTGTCGGTGCCGGTGACGACGGCCCGGAGCACCGCCAGCAGGGCGTCCAGGGCCAGGTAGGTGCGGTCGGTGCCGGCCGGTGCCGGCAGGGTGTGTGCCGGGTCGTCGGCGGTGCCCTCGGGTGCGGTGGCGAGCGTACCCAGGATGGGCAGGCCGTACTCCTGGGCGGTGGAGCGGCGGGCGACGGCGACGACGGCGGCGCCCTCGGCGACCGATCGACCCGCCGGTACGAGGGTGTCCAGGTGCCGGTCCCATCCGCTGATCGGTCGGAGGCTCACCGCGCCGACGAGGGCCAGGTCGCAGGCCCGGTGGCGGAGTTGGCGCAGGGCCAGATCGAGGGCGCTGTGGGTGGAGTCGCGGTGGGCGTAGACGCTGGTGCCGAAGCCCCGCAAGTCGTAGTAGTTGGCGGCCCGGCCGGACAGGATGCAGGAGACGGCACCGGTGAAGTCGTCCTCGTTGAGCTCGTCGGGTATGACGTCGCCGGCGTCGGCGAGCGCCTTGGCGAGGTATTCCCGCAGTGTCTGGGCCTGCCCGGGGTCGGGTAGCAGGTCGAACGTCGAGGCGCACTCCTGCGCGTGCACCCGTAGGGCGGCGCGGGCGTTGTGCGTGGTCGGCAGGCTCGCCCCCACCAGGATCGCGGTGGTGGGTCGCAGTGCGGTTCCCGGCTCACCCAGGTCGGCCAGGAGCGGCCCGAGGGCTTGGAGCATCATCAGGTGGGCGGGGTCCATGTGCCGCATCGTCCGGGGCGGGATCCGCACGTCGAGGGGGGACGGCAGCGGGTACGGGCTGCCGAAGCTGAGCTGCGGGGCCGGGCCGTCGCCGACGAGCCAGCCGGGCACCCGGTCGCGGTCCAGGCCGGGCAGGTGGGTGCTCCAGCCCACCACGACCAGGTCCTCGGTGTCCGGGGTGCGGTCGGGCACCGACGGTCGGGGCGCGGGTCGGGTCGACGGCACCCGGTCGGCGAGCACCACGTGGGCGTCGGCTCCCCCGAGGCCGAACGAGGACACCCCGACCATCCGGGGGCGGGCCTCGTCGACCGGCCAGGGCGCATCGGTGACCGGCACCGTCAGTCGGGTGCCGTCGCCCAGCAGCGGGTGGGGATCGGTGACCACGGTGTGGCCGGGAATCGTGCGGTGGGCGAGGGCGACCAGTGCGTGCGCCACCGACACCAGCCCGGCCAGGACACCGGTGTGGCCGAAGACCTGTTTGTTCGACGTCAGCAGGCACGGCCGGTCCCGCTCGCCCAGTCGTGACAACAGGGAACGTAGTTCCACCTCGTCACCGACGGGGGTGCCGGTGCCGTGGGCCACCACCCAGTCCACGTCGGAGGCGTCGACGCCGGCGTCGGCCCAGGCCCGGCCGATCGCCAGTTCCTGTCCCCGGGTGGCCGGGGCGTGGATGCCCTTGCCGCGGCCGTCGGCGGCCAGTCCGGTGCCGAGGACGACGCCGTGGATGTGGTCCCCGTCGGCCACCGCGCGGGCGTACGGTTTCAGCGCGAGCATGACGGCGCCCTCACCGATCAGTGTCCCGTCGGCCGCCTGGTCGAAGGGGCGGATCCGGCCGCTGACGGTGATTCCCTGGGCCCGGCAGAACAGCGTGAAGCCGATCGGTTCGATCACCGACGTGCCGCCGACCAGTGCCACGTCGCAGCTTCCCTCGCGGAGGGCCTTGACGGCGGCGTCGAGACAGAACAGGCCGGTGGCGCAGGCCGCGTCGAGGGTCAGGTGTTGGGCGTCGCCCGGGATCAGCCCGCGTAGCGCGTTGCGGGAGACCGAGGCGGGCAGGTAGGCCAGCGGGTTGCCGCCGTCGCCGCCGTAGTGGGCGCTGATGGCGTGGTCGGCGAGTTCGGCCAGCCAGTCGTCGCCGCCGCTGCTCTGGATGGCGTCGCGGACCAGGCGTTGGTACTCGTCGCCGAGGACGACGCCCTGGGTGCCGAGCCCGGTCTGGTCGTGGATGCCGGTGGCCGCCGCCAGCCACCGGTCGCCGGGCCGGCGGCGCACTCCGGCCAGGGCCTGGACGGTGCAGTGCCGCAGCCACCGGGTGGTGCGTGGCCAGCCGGGGTGTCCCAGGAACCCGTCGGGTTCGGTGATCGAGGCGGGGTCGGGGACGAACCCCTGCACGTAGCCGGCTTCCCGGATGTAGAAGCTGTCGGTCTCCGCCGCGCTGGCCGACCAGAAGTGCCGCAGGTCGAACGCGGACGGCTCGCTGGCCAGCAGGACGCCCTCCCGGAGCCGGTCGTAGAGTTCGGCGGGGTTGTTGGCGCCGGGCAGGACCACCCCGAGGCCGACCACCGCGATGGCATCCGGGTCCTGCTCGGCGGGGCCGGTCTCCGGTCGGCGCGGCTGCGGGTCGCGCACCGGGCGTGGTGTCGCGGCGGCGGGGGCCGGTTCGGGTACGACGACGACCTCGGTGGTCGAGGGGTGCGCCTCGGGTGCCCTGGCTGCTGCGGTGGGGCGGACCGGTGGGGTTCGGGTGGGCACACCGACCTGCGCGGCGAGTTTGCTGTGCAGTCGCAGACTCTGCATTCCGCCGATGCTGATGCCGCCGTCGGCGACGAGGGTCTGCCCGGTGATGAATCCGGTGTCCGGGTGCAGGAGGTGGACGAGCAGCCGGGCCGCTTCGGGGGTGGAGATGGTGCGGCGCATCAGGTCGCTGGTGCGCGGCGAGTCTCCGAGCGCGGCGGCCGGGTCGTCGAGGTTGACGACGATTTCGCTGGCCACGGAGCCCAGCAGCACGGTGTTGACCCGGATGTCCTGGTCGGCCAGTTCCAGCGCCAGGTACCGGACCAGGGACTCCAGGGCGGCCTTGGTGACGCCGCCGGGGCCGTACCCGGGGACCGGCTGGTGGGCGCCGACGCTGGACAGACAGAGGATGGCTGCTCCCGGGCGGCCCACCATCAGCTCGGCCGCCCGGCGGGAGCAGTGGTACGCCCCCATGACGTTGGTGGACCAGGCCCGCTGCCAGTACGTGTCGTCGACGTCGAACAGGGGCAGGAACGCGCCGCCGGCCGCGTTGTTGACGAGGAAGTCGAGGCCGCCGTGCCGCTGCCGGACCAGGCCGAACATCCGGTCGATCTCGGTGCGTTTGGCCACCGAGGCCCGGATGAACTCCGCGCTGAGGCCGGCCTCCGCCAGCTCGGTGCGCAGCAGTTCGGCCTGCTCGACGGAGTGGAAGTAGTTGACGACGACGTGTGCGCCGCAGGTGGCCAGTCGACGGACGATGTCCGCGCCGAGGCTCTTGGCCGCGCCGGTCACCAACGCGATCCGACCGTGCAGGCTTGGCGTGTCGGTCATCGGGCGGTCGCCTCCCCCCGGGCCTGGACGACGGCTTGCGCGATCCGCCCCAGGGTGCCGACGGTCAGCAGGGAGGTGTTGGCCCGCAGGTCCGGCAGGCCGTACCGGTCGGCGACCCGGCCGAGGAGGGCGACCTGCTTGAGTGACTCCACGCCCAGGTCGGATTCCAGGCCGTCGTCGTCGCCGAGCAGCTCCGGCGGATAGCCTAGGTAGTCGCCGTACAGGGCCCGGATCTCGGTCAGCACCACCGCGTACTGCCCGTCGGCGTCCGACGCGGACGACAAGTGGTCCACGGTGGCCGGGGAGGCCGGCGTCACCGGTGCCTGCGGGGTCGGCGGCGCCAGGACGGACAGGACAGGCGGCGTCGGGGCGATTGGGGCGGGCAGGACCTCCGGGGCGCTTGGGGCAGCCGGGACCGCAGCCGCCGGGACGGTCGGGACCGCCGGGACCGCCGCGGCGGGTGTGGTCGCCACGGGTGGCGGCAGCACGAGGGTGGGAGCCGGTCGAACCGGGACAGGTGGCGACGCCGGCGTCCGTACCTGCGGTGACACCGTTTCGGTGCGGCCGGCGACCAGCGCCCGGACCGCCGCGACCGGGTCGTGTTCGCTCAGCGGAACGACCGACTGGATGCCCGGGACCGACGCCTCGACGAACCGGGTGACGACCGGCCACTCCCCGCATTCGATGAACGTGTCCGCGCCGGCGGCGTGCAGGGCACGCACCGTGTGCAGCATCCGGACCTGGGCGGTGAGCGCGCCGGCCACCAGCTCGACCGGGTCCTCGTCGCCGATGTCCCGGCCCAGCCACGGTGAGGACACCCGCCACCGTCCGCCGCCGTAGGACACCCGGGGGGCGGTGGCCAGCAGGTCCCGGGCGGCCTGCGCGACCGCCGGGGTGTGGGTGGGGTGCGGAACGTCGAGGCGGACACTCGACCAGCCGAGTGCCTCGGCCACCCGCTCCGCCTCGTCGATCTGCCGTCGCGGACCGCTCAGGACACTCTGCCGGGGTGTGTTCTCGCAGGCCAGCACCAGGTGCGGGTGGCCGATCAGCCCGGCGAGTGACCCCGCGCGGCGGCCGTCCACCCCGACGGCGAGCATCGTGCCCGGCCACGCCTGCCGGGTCAGTGCCCGGGACCGGGCCACCGCCAGGCGCGCGGCGTCGCCCACCGACACGTGCCCGGCGGCGGCCAGGGCCCAGAGTTCCCCGATGCTCTGTCCCACGATCGCCACCGGTTCGACGCCCTCGGCGACGAGCAGGTGGTACGTGGAGAGGCTGACCGCGAAGATCTCCAGGTACTGCACCTCGGGGCTGTAGGGGCGCCCACCTGCCACATCCTCGATCAGACGGGTGCTGATGTCGGGCAACCCCAACTCCCGGGCCGCCTTGTCGATGCGGGTCAGTGCCTCACGTACCGTCTCGTAGCGGCTGTGCAGGTCACGCAGGATGCCCGTACGGGGAGCAGCCACTGTGCCGGGCATGACGAAGACAGAATCCACCATGTGCGTCACCCTCGTTTCCGTCCCGGTGAACGGGCTCTGGCGCGCCGTGCCGGCGCAGGGACAATCGACGACGTGCGGCCTGCGGGTCCGGATGGACCCTGCGGTCACCCCGGCCCGGACCGCCCGGCCGGGGCAGGTTCCCGGCCGGCTATTCCGCGATCCGCGACCGGTACGCCCAGCGGAAGACGAGCGGCTCACCGTCGCCGTCGTCGGGGCGTTCGAAGTGCTCGTAGCCACCGTGGTGCGGGACCTTCACCTTCGGTGCGTCCGGCGAGATCCGTTGACTGCGAAGCTCGGGCGGAAGGCTCGCCGGGCCGCCTTCGAGTGCGATCACAACGGTGGTGCGGGGGGTTGTGGTGTCGTCCGGCTGGGGGGACACGGTCATGCGGATAGCCTCCCCCGGGATGACGAACGAGACATGCGTCAGTTGACCCACAAAACCGACCCGGTGTCGCCGAGTCATCCGTCATCGGGAACCCGCGTTGCGTAGCACCTCCCGGGCGATCTGGTTACGGCTGCGCAGCCCGAGCTTGTGCAGGGCGCGGGAGATGTGCGTCTGGACCGTCCGGCGGGTCAGGAGCATCGCGGCAGCGATCTCGGGCGTCGAACGGCCCTCGGCGACGAGGACGGCGACGCGCCGTTCTGTGGCGGTGAGCGCCGCCCAGCCCGACACCGGCCGGGCTGCGCGGGGGCCGCTGACCCCTCGGCGTACGCCCCTGCCCCGCAGCCGCGCCTCGGTGCGCCGGACGTCCCAGGTCGCGCCCATCCGGGTATACAGGCCGACCGCCTCGGTGGCGGCCGCCCGGCACTCGGCGGTCGCGCCGTGGCCGGCCAGCACCACCGCGAGGTCCTCAAGTGTCGCCGCCAACTCGGTCCCGGGGCCGGCCGACCGGTAGTGCTGCACGGCTGTGCGCAGCGGCTCGGGGTCCTCGGTGGCGAGGCCCACGCAGCGCTGCCGCATGGTCGCGGCCCGCCCCGGCGTCTTCTCGGCCTCGGTCCAGACCCGCGTCCGTTCGAGGGCAGCCGTCACGGTCGAGGAATCCGTGCCGGCCGACGCCATCCGGATCAGGTCCGCGAACCACGGATGGTGGGGCCCCGTCCCGGAGTCGGGTCGGTGCTGCAGCATCGTGGCGAGCAGGGCGGCGCCCCGTTCCGGTTCGCCCCGCTGTTCGGCGTGCACGGCCCGGGCGGCGAGGAGGAAGCCCTCGCTGTCCTCGTCGATGCTGCGGTCGGCCGGCGCGTCCGGGTCAGAGCGCAGGTGCGCCTCGGCGAGCGCGCGGTCGTCGCGCCGGACGGCGATCAGCGCGGTGACGCCCCGCCGCAGTAGCGCAGGCCCACCCCGGTGCAGACCCGGATAGAACGGCCCGCAGGGGTCGTCAGCCACCGGGACCAGTGCCGTCAACGCCTCGTCCCAGCGGCCGACCCAGTAGTGCAGCATCGCCTCGGTGACGCCGATGGACCCGGCGGCGACGTCGTGTGCCCGGCGACGGATCTCCCGGGACAGCCGCAGCACCCGTTCGGCCTCCCTCCACCGGGCCATGTTCTGCAGGCTCACCACGCGGCAGTGCAGGGCGAACATCTCCAGTTCCGGGTGGTCGGGGTGACCGACGAGGGCGGCGAGCGCCTGTTCGGCGTACCGCAGTGCGGCCAGGTGGTCACGCCGGTCGGAGCGGGTGAGGGACAGCACGACGCTGGCGCCCGCGATGGCGCAGTCGTCGCCCGATCGGCGACCGGCGTCGAGGGCCTCACCGGCCAGAGCCTCGGCTTCGTTCGGCCCGCCGGTGCCGGCCCGGCTGATCAGGGCCAGGGTGCTCAGAAGACGTCCGCGCCACGGTTCGGGTATCGCCTGTCGGGTGAGCACCTGCCGCAGGATCAGTTCGGCCTCGTCGGTCTTCCCGCTGTTGTTGAGCGCACGGATCAGCAGCCAGTGCAGCTCGCCGTGCGCGTCCAGCCCGGTCGACGACGCGAGGGCCTCGCGGGCCCGGTCGGCGGCCTCCTCCCACCGGCCCAACAGCTGTAGTGAGCGGGCCAGCGCAACGCTCAGCGAAGCCTGGTGCGGGTCCTTTGCCGGAAGCTGTCCGAGCTGTGCGCGCAGCAGCCGGACCGTGAGTCCCGGGTCGGCGTCCGCCAACGCGTGGACGGACCTGTGGAGCCAGTCGGGCACCCACCGGTTCTCGACGCCGCCCGCCGCCACCAGTTGGTGTGCCACGGTGAGCGGTTCGGCGGCTGCGGCGGCCAACTCCTGGGCCAGGTCGAGGTGCAGCGCCCGGCGCAACGGCAGCGCGACGGCGTCGTACAGGGCCTGGCGGATCAGCGGATGGCAGAAGGTCATTCGTTCACCGGTGCCGGCGAGGATCCGGGCCGCGACGGCCCGCTGCAGCACGTCGGCGAGGACCCGCACCGGCCGCCCCAGCACGACACTCAGGTCGGTGACGGTGAACTCGGTGCCGAGTAGTGCGGCGGTCCGCAACACGTCCCCGGCGTCCGGCACCAGACCGAGCCGGCTGGTCAACGCGGCGGTGAGGGCCGGAGGTATCCGGTCGTCGTCGTCACGCAGGTCCGCGTGTCCCGCCACGACCTGGACCAGGTCCTCCCGCACCAGGACGTCGGCCAACTCACGCAGGTAGAGCGGGTTACCCACCGCCGCATCCGACCACCGGCTGAGGGTCGGGCCGGGCGGCGCTCCGAGCAGCCCGGCCAGCAGCTGCGAGACCTCCGCTTCGTCCAGCGGCACGAGGCACAGCAGGTGTTCGTGGCCCCGGCCGGCGTTGGCCGGGGTACGGGCCGGACGGGACGGGTCCTGACTGTGCGCGGCGACCAGGAGTAGGGGCAGATGCTCGGTGCTCGCGGCCAGGCGCCGCCAGACCACTGTCGACGCCTCGTCCATCCAGTGCGCGTCGTCGACGATCAGGACGGTGGGGCCCGCCGTACACAGGTCGTCGACCAGGGAGACCAGCATCTCGGCCACGGCAGCCAGGGCCGGCCCGTTGGCGGGGAAGACCGGCGGTTGGCCGACCAGGGTCTGGGTGATCTCCGCCCGGGACGGGTCGCCCGGCCGCTGCCGGACTCCGAGGCAGGCGAGCAGGACGCTCAGTGGTGACTGCTGGGAGAGTTCGTCGGCGACGGCGTGGAACACCTGGTAGCCGCGGGCGGCTGCGGCCCGGGCGGTGATGGTGAGCAGTGCGGTCTTGCCGATGCCCGGCTCACCGACCAACCGGAGCACCGAGCCGGTCCCCCGCGCCAGCCGGGTCAACGCTGTCTGCGTGAGGCTCAGCTCACGCGCTCGCCCGACCCATACCTCGGACCCGGACTCCGGGCCTATTCTCAGCATTCCCATCGAAGGTGAATTGCCGCCGGGAATCTCCCCGACGACGGATATCCTTTCCCCGGCCGAGCCGACCACCAGCACACCGTGTCGACCGGGAAATCAACTCTGAACTCGTCCGCTCCGACGCCCTACGATGAGCCATCCTGATAGGAGTTAGTCAAAAAATCAAGGGAAGCTCGTCGGGTTCATAGAGAGTCACTTCTCAGTGAACCAACAGGGCATTTTCCGGATCGCAAAACGCGTTTCGGTCAGGTTAATTTATGATGGTCGCCCGGTCCTGCGGCGGCGGACGGGCAGTACCGCTTCACCGATCAGCCCTGCGCCGCGCCCGAAGGACGCGAGACGGCAGGGTGAATTCACATCATCATCGCGAGGAGTTCCCGAATTCCTACCCGCCTTCGCATCGATTCCGGCGAGGTCACCGAATCAGGACGCCAATAACCACTTCGAAAGGGGCTTGGTCTCCCAAGGTCGAGTTCGATGCTACAACGCCGCCCGTCAAATCCGATAGCCCTGAGTGAATCTTCACGCACCTTCGGTAACGACCGCGGGCCACTCCCCCTCCCCCGCCGTGGCCGGACCGTGTGGAACAGGCGCAGGCGGCGGGCACCGCCGGGGATGTCGAGGGTGAGGCGGTCCGCTCAGGCCGCGCCCTCACGCGTGACACTGACCCGAAACGGGCGGGTGGACTCGGTGCCGCAGCCGGAGCACGGGGCTCGAAACAGCAGACTGATCGCCCGCGTTCGGTGAGGGGCGACGCGCCGCGCTGACCGGGCGGCGAGGACCGCAGCCCGCTGCGGCGATCGTGCGGACGGCAGGCGGTGCAGAACCGTGCCGGCCGGGTGAGGCCGAGCTCCCTACCATCCCCCTGCTGCAGGCCGTCCTGGCTCTGCAAGGCGCCTACACGCCATCCACGCGGCTCCCGTCGTGGTGGACGTCAGCAGTGGCCTGGGCTCACTGGCCGTCACCGCCGACCCCGTGGGCCACGCGTCGGTGGTGCCCGTCTGGGTCCCGGCGCTGGCATACGGCTCCGCCAAGGCCGCGCTGGACATGGTCACCGCACAGTACGCCCACGCGTATCCAACAATGAAAGTCAACTCGGTCGATCCCGGTCACACCGCTACCGACCTCAACGGCCGCACCGGTGCCCAGAGCGTCGAGGAGGGCGCCGAGATCATCGTGCGGATGGCCGTGATCGGGCCGGACGGCCCGACGGGTGGCTACTTCGCCGCCTGCGGTCCGGTTCCCTGGTGACGCATCGAAGGCCACCCGCTGCCGGGCCAGCACCCGGAGGCCGTGTCCGCCGAACGACCAAACAGTCACAGCCGCAGAAGGGGTCGAGTATGGAAAAGCCGCGCAGGGTAGAGGTCGTCCTGGACTTCATGTGTGTGCATTCTTATCGTGGATTCAGCCGCTTTACTCGAGCCACTCGTCGCTTCCGCGCCGATGGCGGCCAGGTGGAAACGGTCTAATGCCCGTTCCAGTTCCAGCCCGAAGCGTCCTGCGCCGGCGAGCCGCTGTTCGAGGTCGGGAAGCGGCAACGCGGCGAGGAGGTCGCGCGTGCCCTCGTATCCGATGAGTCCTTCGGTGTTGCCGACGGTCTTGAGCTGAACTTCGGTCGGGCATGGTTCACCAACACGTTCGACGCGCACCGGGTCCCTGCTCAGGCGTCTGCCCAGGGAAGGGGCGAGCAGATGGCCGAACGGCTGTTCCGGGCCTACTTCACCGACGGACTGAACATCGCCGATCCTGACACGCTTACCCGACTCGCAAGCGAGACGGGAGTGGTGACCAGCGAGACCGGTGCCGCCGGCCTGCGGGCCGAACTTGAGCGGGTACGACGGTTCGGCGTCCAGCCGCCGGCTTTCCGCTTCGAGGGCGGACCTGTCCTGGAAGGAGAGCAGTCCGAGGAACTGTTCCTCACGACCCTCATGAGGTGATCGCCAAGCCACCATCAGCACCCCTCGCCCCCGCCGCCGACGATGCGGCAGGGCGGCGTCCATGTGCAGCTCCTTGGCCTACCCTGCGGGGTGCCAGTGCAAGGTCCCTGAAAACGGCGGGGTAGCAGTGGTTGCTGAGACCGACAACAGCGGGTGCTGCTCACCGGTCAACATCGAAAGCGCCCGGGCGACCTCGTAAACGTCTGCTCGCGCGTAGGTGCTCGTCGTGCCCGCATCGGCTCTGCCGTTGTGGCCTGCAAAATCGGTGGCAACGCCCGAGGAGGCGCAAGCGTGGATCGACGCCATGGTCAGCGCGGCACAGGGTGGCGTCGACCCGCTCGCCGCGACAAAGCGACTGGCCGAGTACGGCGAAAGCGTGATGACGCTGGCCCTGCGCGGCCTGGAACGCAAGACGCTCGACCCGTACCTAGCCGGGTGGCGTAAACGGGTGGTCCCCGCACTCGGCCACATCCCGATTCGCATGATCACCAACGGCGCGACAGACCGGGCCGTTCACGGCTGGATCGCTGACGAATGCAGTCGATCGACGGTCAAGAACAGTCTTGCCGTGCTGGCCCGGGTGATGCAGCAGGCAGTACGCGACGGCGTCATCGCGCGGAATCCCGCACAGGTCACCGGGTGGCAGCGCGAATACCAGCGGGCCGAAGACGAGTTGGACGACCCGCGCACGCTCGCCCTGCCGCACTGGGAAGCGCTGACCGGACCTGCCACAGCCCTGGTCGAACGATCCGCGAACGGGTTCCCCGGATGGGGCGACGTGACGATTTTCGCCGCGTGCACCGCCGCCCGGATCGGCGAGGTGTCCGGCGTCCGCGCCGAGGACATCGACCGGGAAACGTGGATGTGGACCGTCCGCCGACAGACCACACCCGGCCCCGGTGGCCTGATCGACAAGGGCACCAAGGGAAAGCGCGCCCGGATGGTGCCGCTGATCGAGGAAGTGCAACCGATCGTCGTCCGCCGCCTGGACTCGGTGACCGCGCCGCACTCCCGGCTGTTCACCGGCCCGCGTGGTGGCCGGATCAGCACTGCCGTGCTGCGGGACGCGACGCACTGGGATGAGGTGGTGACGAAGCTCGGCTACGAACACCTGGGACGGCACGACCTGCGGCACACAGGGTTGACCTGGATGGCCGACGCCGGGGTCCCGGTGCACGTCCTGCGGAAGATCGCCGGCCACGGGTCGCTGACCACGACACAGCGCTACCTGCACCCCGACCGGCAGTCGATCACCGACACGGGAACGGCACTCAGCGCCCACTTGAAGGCCCGCCGGTCCCCAGGTGGTCCCCAGCTACGCGCCGTCTAGATCAGCAATCCTCTACTGAGGAAGAATGAAATAGAACCCGTTGACCAGGGCATACACCCTGGTCAACGGGTTCCTTAGCAACTGTCGGGACGGCCGGATTCGAACCGACGACCCCTTGACCCCCAGTCAAGTGCGCTACCAAGCTGCGCCACGTCCCGATGCTCCCCGCAGGGTCTCCCCCGCAGCAGCCGCTTCAGCTTAGCGCAGGATCTTCGTGCCGCACGCACAGGCCCCTGCCGCATCGCGTGCCCGCCGCCACCACTCCTAAGGCATCCTAGGAAAGAGGGCCGGGAGATGAACTCCCGGCCCTCTTTCTGGTTCTCGTCGAGTGGAGGAGGTACGTCAGCCGTGCGCCTTGCCCCGGCCACCGGGGCCGAGCTTCTTGCGGGGGCGTACCGAGATCTCCACCGGGCTGCCCTCGAAGCCGAACTCCTCGCGGAGCTTGCGCTCGACGAAACGCTGGTAGCCGGCGTCCAACGGTGCGGTGGTGAAGAGCACGAACCGGGGCGGGGAGACACCCGCCTGGGTGGCGAAGAGGATCTTCGGGGCCCGGCCCCCGCGCACCGGGTGCGGGGTGGCCTGGACCAGGGCGGTGAGCCACTGGTTGAGCTGTGCGGTCGGCACCCGGGTCTCCCAGCTCGCGAGTGCCTTGCGTAGCGCGGGGGCGAGCTTGTCGACGGCCCGGCCGGTCTGCGCCGACAGGTTGAGCCGGATCGCCCAGGGGATCCGGCGCAGCTCCCGGTCGATCTCCTTGTCCAGGTAGTACCGACGGTCGGCGTCGACCAGGTCCCACTTGTTGAAGGCGATCACCAGGGCCCGGCCGGCCTCGACGACCATGGTCAGGATCCGCTGGTCCTGCTCGCTGATCGGCTCGCTGGAGTCGAGCAGCACCACCGCCACCTCGGCCGCCTCGATGGCCCCGGCGGTACGCAGACTGGCGTAGTACTCGGTGCCGCTGGCCTTGCCGACCCGCTTGCGCAACCCGGCGGTGTCGACCAGTTGCCAGGTCTCGCCGCCGATCTCCACCAGGCTGTCCACCGGGTCGACTGTGGTGCCGGCGACCGAGTCGACGACCGCCCGCTCCTCGCCGGAGAACCGGTTGAGCAGGCTGGACTTCCCGACGTTGGGCCGACCCACGAGGGCCACCCGGCGGGGGCCGCGCGGCCGGTTCTCGATGATCTTCGGCGCGTCGGGCAGCGCGTCGAGGATGGCGTCGAGCAGTTCACCGGAGCCCCGGCCGTGCAGTGCGGAGACCGGAAACGGTTCGCCGAGACCCAGCGACCACAGCGAGGTCGCCTCCATCTCGATGGCGGTGTTGTCGGTCTTGTTGGCCACCAGGATCACCGGCTTGGCGCTGCGTCGCAGCATCTTCACCGCGGCCTCGTCCACATCGGTGGAGCCGACCATGGCGTCGACCACGAAGATCACCACGTCGGCGGTGACCACCGCCGTCTCGGCCTGGGCCGCGATGGCCGCCGCCCGGTCCTTCGCGTCCGGCTCCCAGCCGCCGGTGTCCACCACGGTGAACGACCGACCGTTCCACTGTGCGTCGTACGGCACCCGGTCCCGGGTCACCCCGGGGACGTCCTCCACGACCGCCTGCCGCCGGCCGATGATCCGGTTGACAAGTGTCGACTTGCCCACGTTGGGGCGACCGACCACGGCCACCACCGGCTGCGGACCGGTCGGCTCCTCGACGGCGGCCTCCGGCTCGCGCAGCTCCACCCATCCGTCGCTCATGCCACTCCCCGCTCGGTGAGCAGCTCACGCAGCCGGGTGACGACCTCGTCGATGCCCAGCTCGGTGGTGTCCAGTTCGACGGCGTCGGCCGTCTGCCGCAACGGGTTCACCGTGCGGGTGGAGTCGAGCCGGTCCCGCCGAGCCAGGTCGGCGGCGGTCGCCGTGACGTCGGCGGCGTCCTCGGCGCTGCGCCGCCTGGCGCGGGCCGCCTCGGACGCGGTCAGGTAGACCTTCAGGTCGGCGTCCGGGGCCACCACGGCACCGATGTCCCGGCCCTCGACCACGATCCGGCCGGCATTGGCGATCAGTTCCCGCTGCCGGGCCACGAGCAACGCCCGCACCGCCGGCACGGCGGCCACCGCGGAGACCGCACCGGTCACCTCGGAACCCCGGATCTCCTGGTCGACACCCACCCCGTCGACGCTCACGCCGTACCCCTGGGGGTCGGTGCCGATGCGCAGCTCGACCTCACCGGCGACCTTGCCCACGGCGGCGGCGTCGGTCAGGTCGACGCCGGAGCGCAGCACCGCCCAGGTGACCGCCCGGTACATCGCGCCGGTGTCCAGGTAGCGGGCACCGAGGCCGGCGGCGAGCCGCCGCGAGACGGTGGACTTACCCGAACCGGACGGCCCGTCCACAGCGACCACGCAGCGCCCGGCCCGTACGTTTTCCTCCACCGTTGTCCTCCTCAGCCCGTACCTCGCGGGTCGCCGGTTACCCCGGCGCCGTTGAGCGGTTCTCCATCGTCGTCAATCATCCCGCGCCTCGCGGGTCGGCCGCGCGCCGCCGCCGGGGGCGACCCGCGCCACCCGACGGCCCGCGGGCCGGGGGGAAGCCTACCGGCACACCTACCCGCTGCGACTCCGGTCAGTCACCCACGGCCCTGAACTCAGTCACCCACGGCCTTGAACAGGGCGGCGACCTCCGCGTTGGTCAGCCGCCGGATCCGCCCGGTACGCAGGTCGCCGAGCTTGATCGGCCCGATCGAGGTACGCACCAGCCGGGACACCGGATGCCCGACCTCGGCCAGCAACCGGCGGACGATGTGCTTACGCCCCTCGTGCAGGCTCAGCTCCACCTGGGCGCTTTTGCCCAGCGTGTCCACCACCTTGAACGAGTCGACCTTCACCGGCCCGTCCTCAAGCTCGACGCCGGCCAGCAGCCGCTTGCCCAGGTTGCGCGGGATCGGCCCGGCCACCTCGGCCAGGTAGGTCTTGAGCACCTGGTACGACGGGTGCATCAGCTTGTGGGTGAGGGTCCCGTCGTTGGTGAGCAGCAGCAGTCCCTCGCTGTCCGCGTCGAGCCGCCCGACGTGGTAGACCCGCTGCTCCACCCGGTTGCCGATGAACTCGGCGAGCTCGTTGCGGCCCTTGTCGTCCGCCATCGTGGTGACCACCCCGCGCGGCTTGTTCATCGCCACGTAGACCAGGCGGTTGTCGGCCTGGAGGCGTTCGCCGTCGACGTGGATCACGGCGGTGGCGGGGTCGACCTTGTCGCCGAGCTTGGCGACCCGCCCGTCGACGGTGACCCGACGCCGGAAGATCAGGTCCTCGCAGGCACGGCGGGAACCGACACCGGCGGCGGCGAGCACCTTCTGGAGGCGTTCGGCACCCTCGTACACGGGGGCGTCGGGCTTGGGGGAACGGTCATCGCGTGGCATCGGCAAGCTCTTCTACGTCGTCGGGGAGGAACGGGGCGAGCGGGGGCAGGTCGGCGACCGAGTCCAGGCCCAGTTTCTCCAGGAACATCGTGGTGGTCCGGTAGAGGAACGCCCCGCTGTCCGGTTCGGCGCCGCACTCCTCGACCAACCCGCGGGAGACCAGGGTACGGAGCACCCCGTCGCAGTTGACACCCCGGATGGCCGAGACCCGGCCACGGGTCACCGGTTGCTTGTAGGCGATCACCGCGAGCGTCTCCAGCGCGGCCTGGGTCAACCGTACCGACTGCCCGTCCAGCACGAACCGTTCCACGTGCGTCGCGTATTCCGGCCGGGTGTAGAGCCGCCAGCCACCCGCCGCCCGGCGCAGCTCGAAACCGTGCCCGGCGGCGGTGTAGCCGGCGGCGATGTCGTCGAGCACCGGCCCGATCCGCTCCGGTGACTGCTCCAGCACCTGGGCCAGCACCAGCTCGCTGACCGGCTCGTCGACCACCAGCAGGATGGCCTCCAACGCGCCGCGCAGCTCCGCGTCGTCCAGCTCGGGTGCGGGCTCCGGCACGACCGTCGCCCGCCGCCGCCCCGCCGGCCGCCGCTTCGGTACGTCCTCAGCCGTCCCCTCCCCCATCCTGGCCGCTCCGGCACCGACCCGCTCCGCCGGTCCACCCGGTACGTCCGGGTCGACGGTCACGGCGTCCGTCGGAGCATCACCCGGTGCGGCGGGCGCGACGTCCGCCGGGGAGTCCGCGGTCTCACCGGCGGTGTCGGCGGTCTCACCGGCGGTGTCGGCGGTGTCGTCCGTGGGGACGGGCTTCTGCCGGGGGGTGGGCCGCTCCCACGGGGGGACCCAGGCGGCGGCCTGATCGGCCAGCGAGTCCCGGTGCTCCTCGTCGCTCATCACGTCACTCCTGCGTCGTCGCGGGATCGCCCGCCGGGTCGGTGAACACGGCGGGTCCGCCCGGCACGGGACCAGCCGGGGCAGCGGGCCCGTCCGGGGCGGGAGCGGTGTCGTCGGGGTCGGCGGGGGTGCCGGCGTACTCGTCGACGTGCAGGGCGGCCCCGCCGTCGGCGGGGCCGGTCCAGCGCACGGTCAGCTCCTCCAGGGCCTCCTCCTGCACGAAGGCGACCAGTCCCTCCCGGTAGAGCTCCAGCAGCGCCAGGAAGCGGGCCACCACCTCCAGGGTGATCTCGCAGTCGGCGCAGAGCAGGGTGAAGGTGGCGAGGCCGGCCCGGCGCAGCCGCTCGGCGAGGATCGCCGCGTGTTCCCGGACGCTGACCCGCACCAGGTGCACGTGCGCGATGGAGACCTCGGGCACCGGTTTCGGGGTCATCGCCCGGACCGCCAGCTTGAGCAGCCGTTCGGGGCCGATGCCGAGCACCAGGTCGGGCAGGGCGTCGGCGTACCGGGCCTCCAGGGTGACCGCGCGCGGGTAGCGTCGCCCGCCGACCGCCTCCAGTTCGGCGATGTGCGCCGCCGCCTCCTTGTACGCCTTGTACTGCAACAGCCTGGCGAAGAGCAGGTCCCGTGCCTCCAGCAGGGCGAGGTCCTCCTCGTCCTCCACCTCCGCCGAGGGGAGCAGCCGGGCGGCCTTCAGGTCGAGCAGGGTGGCGGCGATGAGCAGGAACTCGCTTGTCTCGTCGAGGTCCCACTGGTCGCCCATGGCGCGGATGTAGGCGATGAACTCGTCGGTGACGGTGTGCAGGGCCACCTCGGTGACGTCCAGCTTGTGCTTGCTGATCAGCTGCAGCAGCAGGTCGAACGGGCCGGTGAAGTTCGCCAGCCGGACGGTGAAGCCGCCGCTCTGCCCGTCCTGCGGTACGCCCGCCGGGTCGGTCGCCACGTCGGCGGCGACCTCGGCGGCCAGCACGGGCGGCTGCTCCGGGGTCGTCGGCGGGTCCAGCGGCGGGGCGGTCACCGGACGACCGTAGTCCACGCCCCGGGCGCGGACGTGCTCGCCGTCCCGGGCACCTCGGACGCGGCGCGGCGGAGACGCACCCCAGGCCTACCGGTCGGCCTGGGCGGCGATCACCTCACGGGCCAGCTGCCGGTAGTTGCGGGCCCCGGAGGAGGCCGGGTCGAGGGTGGTGATCGGCGCACCGGCCACCGTGGACTCGGGGAACTTCACCGTCTTGGTGATGACCGTCTGGTAGACCTTGTCGCCGAACGCCTCGACCACCCGCTGGAGCACCTGCCGGCAGTGGGTGGTGCGGCTGTCGTACATGGTGGCGAGGATGCCTTCGAGTTCCAGGTCGAAGTTGAGCCGCTCACGAACCTTGTCGATGGTGTCCAGCAGCAGCGCCACCCCGCGCAGGCTGAAGAACTCGCATTCGAGCGGGATGAGCACCCCGTGCGCGACGGTCAGCGCGTTGATCGCCAGCAGGCCCAGTGACGGCTGGCAGTCGATCAGGATGTAGTCGTACTCCTTGCGCACGTTGCGCAGCACCCGGGCCAGGGCCATCTCCCGGGCGACCTCGTTGACCAGCTGAATCTCGGCGGCGGAGAGGTCGATGTTGGCGGGCAGGATGTGCAGGCCGGCCACGTCGGTCTTGATCAGGACGTCCTCGGCCATGACGTCGTCCTGCATGAGCAGGTTGTAGACCGACAGGTCGAGGTTGTGCGGGTTGACGCCCAACCCCACCGAGAGCGCGCCCTGCGGGTCGAAGTCGACGAGCAGCACCTTGCGGCCGTACTCGGCGAGCGCCGCGCCCAGGTTGATGGTGGTGGTGGTCTTGCCGACGCCACCCTTCTGGTTGGCCATCGCGATGATCCGGGCCGGTCCGTGCCGGTCGGTGGGCATCGGCTCGGGGATCGGCTTGCGCATCGTGTAGGCGGCCGGGTCGGCCGGGCCCAGGTCGGCGCCGAGCGACGCCTGCTGCTCACGGAGCTCCGACGTCCAGGCGTCGGCACGATCACCGTTGCCAGCCATGTCCTCGTTGCCCCCTCCCGACGACCCACCCGGCATCGGAGCAGTCCGACGTCCTTCGCGGCGCCGCTGCGCACCCCGGTTGTCGCCCCAGGAGGTCCGCGCCGATGCCGACTCTACGCCACCGACGACCAGCGCGTTCGGCACCGGTCCGGCGTGTCGGGCGTATCGGCCGGTCAGCGGCCGGGTCACCGGCGGGCGCGGCGGGAAGGAGCGGCCCGACGGGCGGTTCGCGCCCCGGACGGTCAGCGGCCCGAGGGAGGGCTGGCGTCCCGGGCGCGGGGGTGGGTGGTGGCGTACACCTCGCGCAGCCGTTCCACGGTGACCAACGTGTACACCTGGGTGGTGGTGACCGAGGCGTGGCCGAGCAGTTCCTGCACCACCCGCACGTCGGCGCCACCGTCGAGCAGGTGGGTGGCGTACGAGTGGCGCAGGGTGTGCGGGGAGACCGCGTGCGGGCCGTCCACCGGCAGCCCGGCCCGCTGAGCGGTCCGCCGCAGCACCGTCCACGCCCCCTGCCGGGTCAGCGGACCGCCCCGGGCGTTGACGAAGACCGTCGGGGTGCCCCGGCCGGCGGCGACCAGGCCCGGTCGGGCCCGCACCAGGAAGGCCCGCAGCGCCTCGACGGCGTACCCGCCGATCGGCACCAACCGGGTCCGGCCGCCCTTGCCCCGCAGCAGGGCGGTGCCCTCGTCGAGGTCCAGGTCGTCCACGGCGGCGCCGACCGCCTCGGAGATCCGCGCCCCGGTGCCGTACAGGAACTCCAGCAGCGCCCGGTCCCGCAGCGCGAGGGCCGCCCCGTCGCCGGCGGCGGTGACCGGGCCGGCGGCCTCCAGCAGCCGGGTCACGTCGTCGACCGGCAACGCCCGGGGCAACCGGCGCGCGGCGGGCGGTGGGCGGACGTCCCGGCTGGGGTCGGCACCGGTCAGCCCCTCGCGGACGGCGAACCGGTGCAGTCCCCGCACGGCGGAGGCGGCCCGCGCGGCCGAGGCCACCGCCAGCGGCGGATGGTCGTCGTCGCCGGCGCGCAGCCGGGCCAGGTGCGCCTCGACCTGTCCGCTGCCGACCGACGCCAGGTCGGTCACCCCGGCGGCGGCCAGGGTACCCAGGTAACGCTCCAGATCCCGACGGTACGAGGTGAGGGTGTTCGCCGACAGCCCCCGCTCGACGGTGAGGTGGTCGAGGTAGCCACGCACCGCCCGACGCAGGGCCGGCGCGGGTTCCCCGCCCGCTCCGGCCCCGTCGTCCGTGCTGCCGGGAACACCCTCGGGTGCCGGCTCGGGTGCTGCGGCGCGCACCCGGTCCGGTGCCGCGCCGCGCGGCCGACCGGTCAGGCCAGCACCTCCGCCAGCGGGAGGGCGGCCATGCCGTGCGCCTCGGCGACCGGGCCGTAGACCACCCGACCGTCGTGGGTGTTCAGGCCCAGCGCCAACGCGGGGTCGCGGCGCAGCGCGTCGCGCCAGCCCTGGTTGGCCAGCTCCAGGGCGTACGGCAGGGTGACGTTGGTCAGCGCGTAGGTGCTGGTGTGCGGCACCGCGCCGGGCATGTTCGCCACACAGTAGAAGATCGAGTCGTGCACCTGGTAGGTCGGCTCGGCGTGCGTGGTGGGACGGGAGTCCTCGAAGCAGCCACCCTGGTCGATGGAGATGTCGACGAGCACACTGCCGGGCTTCATCCGGGACACCAGCTCGTTGGAGATCAGCGTCGGGGCCTTCGCCCCGGGGACGAGGACCGCGCCGATGACCAGGTCCGCGTCGAGCACCGCACGCTCGATCTCGTACGCGTTGGAGGCGACCGTCTGCAGGTGGCCCCGGTAGATGGCGTCGGCCTGCCGCAACCGGGCCACGTTCATGTCCAGCAGCAGCACCTCGGCCTGCAGGCCCAGTGCGATGGCGGCGGCGTTCATGCCGGACACGCCCGCGCCGATGACCACTGTCTTCGCCGCGTACACCCCGGAGACGCCGCCCATCAGGATGCCCCGGCCGCCGCCCTGCCGCTGGAGGTGGTAAGCGCCGACCTGCGGGGCGAGCCGCCCGGCCACCTCGGACATCGGGGCGAGCAGCGGCAGCGACCGGTCGGGCAGCTCGACCGTCTCGTACGCGATGCCGGTGACCTTCCGGTCGACCAGCGCGTCGGTGCACTCCTTCGAGGCAGCCAGGTGCAGGTAGGTGAAGAGCACCTGCCCGGCGCGCATCCGGTGGTGCTCCTCGGCGATCGGCTCCTTGACCTTGAGCACCAACTCGGCGGTGTCCCACACCTCGTCGGCGGTGTCGAGGATGGTGGCCCCGGCGGCGGCGAACTCGTCGTCGGTGAGGCTGGACCCGACGCCGGCGCCGGCCTCGACGAAGACCTGGTGACCGTGGCGGACGAACTCGTTGACGCCCGCCGGCGTGATCGCCACGCGGTACTCGTGGTTCTTGACCTCGCGTGGGATTCCGACCTTCACGATGCAGACACCTTCCTCCGGGATGACGCACCCCGGACTGCGCGGTGCCCCGCCGGCTCCGTTGCCGACGCGGTCCACCGGTCCCGCCGGCGGCAGTCTAGGCGCGCCGCCACCCTCCGACGGCCAGCACTGTGACAACCGGTGCCCGATCCACCTGACGAGGTGTCAGGCATAGCGCACGGGCCTGCCGTTCGGTGTCTCCCCCATGGTCGCACCGGTCGGCCCCGCCCGCCGGATGGAACCCGGCCGGGATCACCGTGTCCGACGCCGACGGCCGGAACCGGGCGGAGACGGCGCAGGGGCCGTCGCGGCGGTCCGCGGCGGCCCCTGCGGGCGTACCGGAAATCAGCGGTGCAGCGGGGTGTCGGCCCGGCGCAGCACCGACCAGCCGGCGTCCCGGGCCCTGGCCGCGGCCAGCAGGCCGGTCGCGCACGGACCGTTGGTGATCTCACCGGCCAGCACCATGCCGACCGCCTCGTCCAGGTCGATCCGGACGACCTGGAGGTCGGCCTCCTCGTCGTGCCGCTCGTGCCGCTGCCCGACGGGCACCTCGGCCAACTCCCGGGCGAGGAACACCCGGACCACCTCGTCGGTGAACCCCGGCGAGGTGTGCACGTCGACCAACAGGTCCCACCGGCCGGCGGTCAGGTCGGCCTCCTCGGCCAGTTCCCGGGCGGCGGCCACCGCCAGGTCCTCGCCGGCGACGTCCATCAGCCCCGCGGGCAACTCCCACAGGTGCCGTCCGACCGGCTGCCGGTACTGCCTGACCAGCACCACCTGACCCGCCTCGTCGAGGGCGACCACGCCTACCGCGCCGACGTGCCGGGCGTAGTCGCGGCTGGCGGTGCCCCCACCGGGCATGGTCACCTCGTCGGTGACCACCGTGAAGATCCGACCGGCGTAGCGCTCGACCCGGGAACGCAGCTCGTAGCGGTGTTCGACGGCGCTCACGACGTGGCCGACGCCTTCGCCGACGCGCCGTTGCGGGCCGCGTCCTTGGGCGTGGGCGCCTCGTTCTTCGGTGCCGCGGTCTTCGGCGTCTCGACCACCGGATCGAGGTCCACCGGCAACTGGTCGGCCTGCGAGTACGCCACCGCCGCTTTGACGAACCCGGCGAACAACGGGTGCGGGCGGGTCGGGCGGCTCTTCAGCTCCGGATGCGCCTGGGTGGCCACGAAGAACGGGTGCAGGCTCCGGTCCAGCTCGACGAACTCGACCAGCCGACCGTCCGGGGAGGTGCCGGAGATGTGCAGGCCGGCCCTGGTGAGCTGGTCGCGGTAGGCGTTGTTCACCTCGTACCGGTGCCGGTGCCGCTCGCTGATCTCGGTGGCGCCGTACGCCTCGGCCACGATCGACCCCTCGGCCAACGTCGCCGGGTACGCCCCGAGCCGCATGGTGCCGCCCAGGTCACCCCGACCGGCGACGATGTCCTCCTGGTCGGCCATGGTGGCGATGACCGGGTGCTTGGCCTCCTCGTCGAACTCCAGGGAGTTCGCCGCGTCCAGCCCGGCCAGGTGGCGGGCCACCTCGATGGTCATGCACTGCAGGCCGAGGCAGAGCCCGAGCAGCGGTACCCCGTTCTCCCGGGCGTACCGGGCGGTGCCGATCTTGCCCTCGATGCCGCGTACGCCGAACCCGCCGGGGATGACGATGCCGTCCACGCCGGCCAGCGCCGAGGCCGCCCCGGCCGGGGTGACGCAGTCGTCGCTGGGCACCCAGCGCAGCTGCACCCGGGCCCGGTGGCCGAAGCCGGCGGCCCGGATCGCCTCGCTTACCGACAGGTAGGCGTCGGGCAGGTCGACGTACTTGCCGACCACCGCCACGGTGACCGTGTGGTGCGGCTGGTGCACCCGCTCCAGCAGGTCGTCCCAGCTGGTCCAGTCGACGTCGCGGAAGGACAGGCCGAGCCGGCGCACCACGTACGCGTCGAGGCCCTCGCGGTGCAGCACCTTCGGGATGTCGTAGATGCTCGGAGCGTCCGGGGCGGCGACGACCGCCTCGGAGTCCACGTCGCAGTAGAGGGAGAGCTTCTCCTTGAGCTTCACCGGGATCTCCCGGTCACAGCGCAGCACGATGGCGTCGGGCTGGATGCCGATGTTGCGCAACTGCGCCACCGAGTGCTGGGTCGGCTTGGTCTTGAGCTCGCCCGACGGGGCCAGGTAGGGCACCAACGAGACGTGCAGGTAGAAGCAGTTGTCCCGGCCCAGGTCGTGGCGGACCTGGCGGATCGCCTCCAGGAACGGCAGCGACTCGATGTCGCCGACGGTGCCGCCGACCTCGGTGATCACCACGTCGGGGATCTGGCCGTCGGCGTCCGGGTCGGCCATGCCGACGATCCGCGCCTTGATCTCGTTGGTGATGTGCGGGATGACCTGGACGGTGTCGCCCAGGTACTCGCCGCGCCGTTCCTTGGCGATCACGTCGGAGTAGATCTGACCGGTGGTGACGTTGGCCTTGCCGGAGAGGTCCCGGTCGAGGAAGCGCTCGTAGTGCCCGACGTCGAGGTCGGTCTCCGCGCCGTCCTCGGTGATGAAGACCTCACCGTGCTGGAACGGGTTCATTGTCCCGGGGTCGACGTTGAGGTAGGGGTCGAGTTTCTGCATCACCACCCGCAGACCCCGGGCGGTGAGCAGATTACCGAGGCTGGAGGCGGTGAGGCCCTTTCCGAGCGAGGAGGCGACGCCCCCGGTGACGAAGATGTGCCGGGTCGTCCGTGCTGAAGGGGCCAAGGCCTGCTCCCGTGTCGTCCGTAGCGGTCGTGCGAACCGCCGTGCCGATCAGCAAAGTGATCACGCGATCCACGGGACTCCACGGTAACACCTCCCCGGCGGCCCTCCGGCGTCGCACCCGATCCCGGGCTATCCGGGCCCCGCGCCGGGCCGACCGGCCACCACCTCGGTCGACGCCGGAGCCGCCGGGCCGGGCACCCGTGCCGCGGGGACCGTCGCCCCACCCCGCCCCGCCGGCCGGGCCCCGTCCCCACCCGGGCCAGCTGCCGGATCGCCGTCCGACGCCACAGGCGGTGGGGCGTGCTCCGGGGTCGGGTCGTCGCCGTCCCCCACCGGGTCGCCGCCGTCGTCGGGCCGTCCGCCGGGCGGGGTGCCGTCGGACGGGGCACCGCCGGGTGGTCCAGCCGGGCCCTCCGGCCGGGGGTGACCCGGATCGGGCAGGGTGCGGTCCGTGGAGTGGTCGAGCACCCGCAGCGAGGCCAGCGCCGCCATCGGCACCACCAGCGCCGCGGCCGCCCCGGCCACGTCCAGCGCGGAACCGCCGAGCAGTCCGGCGATGACCGCCGCGACCGCCGTACCGGCCAGTGCCGCCCGGATCGCCGGGTAGATGCCGAACAACCGCATCAACCCGCCCCAGGGTTGCAGCAACGCGAACCAGACCAGCAGCAGGCCGACCACCGCCAGCACGGTCAACGGGCTGTTCACCAACGTCTGGAAGTTCGCCGTGCTGGACCGGTGCACGGTCAGCCCGCCGGTGCCCTCGCCCAGTGCGGTCAGGAACCGGCCCAACGCCCCCCGTTCCTCCACCGGCCGGCGCAGGTCCACCACCGCGAAGCCGATGGTCAGCGCCAGCCCGGCCATGGTGGCCCAGACCAGCCGACTGACCGTCAGCCAGCCGCCGGTGCTGATCGCGGCGGCCACCGCCACCCCGGCGGTCAGCGCGATCGCACCGATGGAGTCCGCACCCAGGTAGGGGCTCCCGATCACCACCACGGCCAGTCCGCCCACCGCGACCACCACCATCGGTCGCCACTGCCGGCGGACCCGCTGGGCGAGCCAGCCGGCGCTGAGCAGCGAACCGGCGAGGAAGACGCCGAGCCCCACCGTGCCGAGGCCGGAGAACCGGCCGCCCTCCAGCGCGGAGTAGCCGACCACCCCGTTGAGCTGCAACCGGGCACCGCTGAGCACGTCCGCCCCGACCACCAGGGTGGCCAGGCCGGCGACCACGCCGAGCGGTCCGAGGGTGCGGTCGTGGCCGGGGGCGAACCGGACCAGGGCGGTCGCGCCGACGACCAGCGCGACAGTCACCCCCGCGAAGTACGCGCCGGCGTGGTCGCCCCGCCACCACGGCACCGCGTCGGCGAGCAGGGCCGCGGGCACCGCCAGGGCGACGGCGATCAACAGCAGTTCCACTGTCGACACGATGCGGCGGGACACCGGCGGCGGGCTGTGCGGGCCGGCGAGCCGGCGGGCCCGGCGCAACAGCGGCAGGACCGCGACGGCGAGGGCGATCTGGGCCGCGGCGAGCAGGGCGAAGAACCAGCCGGCCACGGCCCGCTGGGCGGCGGCCTCCCGGTCGGCGTCGGCGGGCGCGGTGATCGCGGTGGCCAGGTCGTCGGGTCGATCGTCGATCTTGACGGCGGGACGACCGAGGAAGATCCGCTCGGGCATCGGCCGGCCCAACGCGATCAACGCGGTCGGGGCCAGGTCCACCAGTTGCAGGTAGCCCTCCCGGCCGGTGCTGGGCGAGGTGAGCCAGCCGTGTTCCCAGCCGGGGCCGTCGGCGACGACGACGTGCAGCCGGGCCGGAGCCTCGGTGTCGGACACCCCGGCGACCAACACCAGGGAGCGTTCCGGCCGGGCGGCGAGCACCTTCGCCAGCGCCTCGTCGGCGCGGCGGGCCTGCGCCTGCCGGTCGGCCGGATCCGTGCCGCTGACCGTGCCCAGGTCGACGATGCTCAGCACACAGGAGCCGAGCAGCTCCGCCGGGTCGGCCGGCAGCGCCGGGGCGTACCGGTCGACCCGGCCGAAGGGACGGGCGGCGGCGACGGCGGCGCCCGGGCCGACCGCCACCGAGCAGCGCACCGACTCCGACAGCGAGCCGGGCACCGTGCCCCACGGCTGCCGGTCGGCGTTGTACGCGACCACGCTCTCCTGGTCGGGCAGGTTGGCGCCGATCCCGTCGGGCTGTTCGACGGTCACCTCTGCCGGCGGACAGCCGCCCGGTTGGCGGTTGCCGTTCCAACCGGCGTAGCTGCCCGCGCCGAGGGTGAGCCAACCGTCCACGGGGCAGGTCGGACGGTGCGCGGAGCGGGTCGACAGCGAGCCGATGGAGCCCCGCTGGGCCATTCGCCACAGCGCCGGGGTCCGCTGCGGGTCGACGTCGGACCAGCGCAACCCCGCCACTCCGACGAGGACCACGTAGTCGGCGGTGCGCCGGGGTGGGCTGCTGTCGGGGCGGGCGGCCAACGCGGTCACGCCGAGCGCCACCACGATCAGGGTGAGCAGGACCGGGGTGAATCTGCGCAGCATCAGGCGCGTCCCGTCGAGGGGGTGTCGGTGCCGGGCGCCGCCGGCCCGACCTGGTCGCCACGCCCGGCCGGCCGGGCGTGCCCGGCGTCGTCGCGGCGATCGGCACGGCCGGCGTCGAGTTCGGCGTAGAGGGCACCCAGCGCGGCGACGGTGTCCGCCTCGGTGGGCCAGCCGGCGGCGCGGGCGGCGCCCCGACGGGCCAGGTCGGCACGCAGGCTCGGGTCGTCCAGCAGCGACCGGACGGCCGCGTCGACCGCGTCGACGTCGCCGGGCGGGACCAGCAGCGCGCCGTCGCCGACCAGCTCGGGCAGCCCACCGACGGCGGTCGTCACAAGCGGTACGCCGGCCCGCAGCGCCTCCTGGGCGAACAGTTGCCGGGCCTCCCAGTCGCTCGTCACCACCGCCAGGTCGGCACCGGCGAGCAGGTCCGCCACGTCGGTGCGGTGCCCGAGCAGGGTCACCGGGGCGCGGGCGGCGGAGATCCGGGCGGCCAACGGCAGGTACGCCGGGCCGCTGCCGGCGATCACCACCACCGGCGGCGGCGTACGGGTACGCCACCGGGCGGCGGCGTCGACGAGCACGTCGTAGCGTTTCTGCGGGTGCAGCCGGCCGACGGAGAGCACCAGCGGCCGATCACCGGCGACGCCGAACTCGGCGCGGACGGCGGCGCGGCGGCGACGTGGGGCGGGCAGGGCCGGCGCGGCGACCGGGGCGAGCCGGGCGTCGGTGGCACCCAGCGCCGCAGCCCGGTCCACCAGGTCGGCGGAGGCCCCCAGGGCGACCCGGGCGGACCGCGCGACCACCCGTTCGGCGAGCCGGGACAGCCGTCCGCGCAGCCCTCCGGCGAGCACCGCGTTGTGCCAGGTGACCACGAGCGGGGCGGCGGGCCGGGCGAGCGCCGCGACCAGCCCGGCGCGCAGCCCGTGGGCGTGCACCACCCGGGCGTCCACGTCGGCCAGCGCCCGGCGCAGCGCGGTGACCGCGCGGGCGTCGGCGGGGGTGGGGTTGGCCGAGATCTCCACCGGCGTGAACCGGGCCCCGGTGGCGGCGAAGTCGAACTGCTCGCCGGTGGCGGCCGGGCCGCAGACCAGCACCGGTTGGCCGGCCTCGACGAGCCCCCGGGCCACCGACCGCACGTGTTGCCCCACCCCGCCGGTGCTGGAGGCGAGCAGCAGCACCACAGTGCCCCGGGGGTCGGGGGCGGGCGTCGCGTGGGTCATGGGGAGCGGGTCTCCTTCCCGTCACCGGCGTTGCCGGCAACGCCGTCCTGCGGGGCACCCGCCGGTCGCCGGCCGCCCAGCCGACGACGTACGCCGGCGAGCAGCGGCCCGACGTCCCGCCGGTCCGCCAGCCAGGCCACGGCGAGGAACAGCACACCGACCACGGCCCCGGACAGCATGCCCTGAACGAATGCTCCCGCTGTCGTCGGGGTGCCGTCGCCGGCGAGCAGGCGGGCGGTGAGGACGCCGGCCGGGGCGGCCAGCAGCGCGCCCAGCAGACCGGCGAGGGCAGCCCGACCGCAACCGGCGAGGGCGGCCCGACCGGCGGCGCGGAGCACCGCGCCGACCAGCAGCACCCCGAGGACCAGCATGCCGACGGAGTTGGCCAGGGTGACGGCCAGCACCCGGTCGGCGCGCGGCAGCAGCGCCGCCAGCGGTACGGCGACCAGCGGCACCACCAGCCAACCGGTGGTGATGGCGGCGGTCGCCACCCGGGTGGTGCCCCGGGCGTAGAGCGCCCTGGACAGCACCGCGAAGAGCCCATAGCCGACCAGCCCGGGGGCGAACCCGGCGATGGCGGCGGCGGTCGGCTCCGCGCCGAGCGGGAAGAACCGGCCGACCGGTTCGGCGGTGCCGATCAGGGCCGCCGCGCCGAGGAAGCTGCACAGCAGCACCCCCCGGGTGGTCGCGGCGACCGTCGTGCGGTAGCCGCGCTCGTCGCCGGTGGCCGCAGCGGCCGACAGCCCCGGATACGCGGCGACCGCCAGCGGCACCGCGAGCACCGCCCAGGGCAGCAGGTACATGGTCTGGGCGAGGTTGTAGACCTGCGGGGCTTCGGTCGGGCCGCCGGAGATCCGGTTGAGGATGACCACCAGGGCGAGTTGTTGGGCGGTGACGGTGACCGCCCCGGCGACGGCGAGCCCGCCGACCCGGGCCCGGGCGTCGGCGGGGAAGGCGTAGCCGGGCCGCCAGGCCAGCCCGAGCCGGCGCAGCGGGATCAACAGCGACAGCGACAGCACCACCACACCGAGGGTGGTGCCGCCGGAGAGGACCAGCTCCCCGGCCCGGCTCACCTGGGCGATGCTCGCGTCCCGCCCCTGGGTGGCCCCGAAGACGAGGTAGACCAGCACGACGGTGAGGCTGGACAGCAACGGCGCGACGACCGGCCAGGCGAACCGGCGGTGCGCCTGGAGCACCCCGGTCAGCACGATCCCGATGCCATAGAGCGGCAACTGCGGGGCGAAGACCCGCAGCATCCGCGCCCCGGCGGCCAGCTCGGCCGGGGAGCGCCCGTCGGAGATCACCGCGACGATCGGGTCGGCGAAGAGCGCCACCAGCGCCGCGAGCGGCACCAGCAGGGTCACCGTCCAGGTCAGCAGCGCGCCGGTGGTGGCGGCCACCGCCCGCCGGTCACCGACCGCGACCGGCCCGGCCAGCAGCGGTACGACGAGACTCGCCAGCGCCCCACCGGCGACGATCTCGAAGATGATGTTCGGAACGGTGTTGGCGATCACGTACATGCCGCCGAGGTCGCTGCGTTCGACCACCCAGGTGAACACGGCGGTACGCCCGAACCCGGCGAGCCGGGCGAGGACGGTGAGTACGGCGATGAGGGCGGCGGCGCCGGCCACCCGACCGGCGCCGGCGAGGGGTGCCGGTCTGGTCACGTCAGTCGGATCGCCGACCCAGCGCGTCGAGTTCCCGCAGCACCGGGGTGCGCTGGATGACCGCCGTGAAGCTGACCTTCTCGCTGGCCGCGGTGAGGCCGGCGAGCACCGCGAGCAGACCGGCCCGGCCGAGCGGCCCGGTCCGGGCGGCGAGCGCCACGCCGAGCAGCGCGCCGAGCGCGTTGGCCCCGCTGTCGCCGATCATCACCCGTTCGCCCAGGTCCTCGCCGAGCAGCCCACCGGCGGCGCCGACCGCGCCGGCGGCGATGCCGGCGTGCGGACCACCGGCCAGCGGGACGCCGAGCAGCACGCCCGACTTCAACGCCCGGCCGGGACGCAGGTCGAGCAGGTTGAGCAGGTTGGCGGTGCCGGCCACCACGCCCGCGCCGAGCAGCACGTCGACGGTGCGACCGAGGGAGCCGTGGCGCTGCCGGCGGGGGTGCGCGGCGACCCGGGGGTCGGCGGCGAGCAGCGCGGCGGCGGCGAGCCCGGCCGCGCCCACCCCGGCGACCTTGACCAGGCCGGCGGTGACCCGGCCGGCACGCAGGGCGGCGAGGTGACCGGCGAAGCCCTTGGCGGCCTTCTGCTCCGGCCGGGCACCGACCACGTCGTCGTAGAGGCCGACCGCGCCCGCGCCGAGGCCGGCGACGAGCGCCGCCGCACCGGCCGGGACGCTTGCGGCGCCGAGCGCCCCGGCGCCGGACGCCCCGACGGCCAGCGCCGGCCCGGCAGCGAGGCTGACGGTACGGCCCCGGAAGTTGGTGCGTTCCAGAGCCGGCCCGACCGGCGCGGTACGGATCTCCCGCAGCGCGTACCGGGCGGCGGCGGCTCCGGCGGCGGCGGCGAGCAGCCGCCCGAGCCCGCTCATGCGACGCCGCCGGACGGGGCGGTCGGGTGGTTACCGGTCACCGGGGTACGTCGTTCGCTCACTGGGGCAGTCTAGGCACCAGTGTGGCGTTGTCGCCGACGCCGTACTGACCGGCCCGCTTCTCGGTGAGCTGTTGGACCAGGGCCAGGCTGGTGACCAGCTGCCCCTGCACGGTGTTGGCGTTGTCGACGGTGGAGATGGTCTGGGCGAGCACCGGGTCGCCCCGGACCACGGCCACCAGGTTGCCCCCGGCGGAGCCGTTGCCGCCGACGACTATCGCGCCGGTGCGGTCGAACTGCTCGGCGATCTTCACCATCGACTCGTCCTTCTTGGCGGAGTCCTTGTCGACGTAGGGCTGCCCGCTGACCACCACCACGGCCTCCGCCGGGCCGGTGACCTTCTCCTCGCTGGTGAGGTACCCGGCGTTGGCGTACGCGGCCAGCACCGCCCGCCGGTCGGCCTCGGTCACCACCGGGGTGCCCTGCGGGCGGTCGAGCAGGACGCTGGCCAGCAGGGCGCTGGAGGTCTCCACGCCGTTGCCGTTGCCGGGCAGCGCCGAGGCGGGCGCGGTGGGCCGGGCGGCGGTGACGGCCAGCTCCATCAGGTTGGTGTTGTTGTCCGGGTTGATGAACTTGTCCTGCACGTCGACCCGGCCGGTCACGGTGGCCCCGGCGGTCTGGAGCATCTTCAGCACGCCCTCGGTGTGCTCCCGGCCGGTGGGCAGGCTGAGCACCATCACGCGCTTGCCGGTGAGCTTGCCGGGCAGGTAGAGCTGCGCCATCTCGGCGGCGAAGTCCTCCTCGAGGTCCAGCTCCTTCTGGAGGCTGTTGACCGACTGGCGCATCTGCTGGTTGTCCTTGCGCAGCGAGTTGACGGTCTCCTTGAGCGAGTCGGCGACCGGGCCGTTGAGGGCGGCCGTGCCGACCACCAGGCCGATCGCCAACGCCAGGAAGACCGCGGTCAGGGACACCACGTGGTACCGGAAGTTGATCACGCTTGCAGCCTCTTGATCGATCGGGAGCTAGAAGAGCTGGCCGAGCTGGAACACGAAATTGTCCCACCACTCGGAGACCACTCCCAAATACGCCTTGCCGACGGTGGAGACCGCCACGGCGGAGGCCATCGCGGCGATCGCCGACAGGACCAGGAGCAGCAGGGACGAACCGGAGATGTTCTGCCGGTAGAGCCGGCTCACGCCCTTGGCGTCGACCAGCTTGCCGCCGACCTTGAGCCGGGTGAGGAAGGTGGAGGCCATCCCGCCGCGCCCCTTGTCCAGGAACTCGACGAGGGTGGCGTGGGTGCCGACCGCGACGAGCAGCGAGGCGCCCTTCTCGTCGGCCAGCAGCATGGCGAGGTCCTCGCTGGTGGCGGCGGCCGGGAAGGTGATCGCCGGAACCCCGAGGCCGTTGACCCGGGCCAGGCCGGGCGCCCGGCCGTCCGGGTAGGCGTGCACGATCACCTCGGCGCCGCACCGCAGCACGTCGTCGGTGACCGAGTCCATGTCCCCGATGATCATGTCGGGGGTGTAGCCCGCCTCGACCAGCGCGTCCGCACCGCCGTCCACGCCGATCAGCACCGGCTTGAACTCCCGGATGTACGGGCGCAGCACGTCCAGGTCGGCCTTGTAGTCGTAGCCCCGGACCACGATCAGGCAGTGTCGACCCTGCACCTGGGTCTGGATCTCCGGGACGCCCACCCCGTCGAGCAGCAGGTCCCGTTCCTGGCGCAGGTAGTCCATCGTGTTGGCGGCGAACGCCTCCAACTGCACCGACAGGCCCTCCCGGGCGTCGGCCATCGCCTTGGCGACCGTCTCGGCGTCCTGGAGGTCACCGTGCGCCACCGGCTCGTCGCCGGCGAAGACGGTGTTGCCCTCGATCCGGACGGTGTCGCCCTCCCGGAGCCGCTCGAAGACCCCCTCGCCGAGGTCGTCCAGGAGCAGGATGCCGGCACCGATGAGCACCTCGGGGCCGAGGTTGGGATACCGGCCGGAGACCGACGGCTTGGCGTTGAGCACCGCGGCGACCCCGACCGCGACAAGCGAGTCGGCCGCGACCCGGTCCAGGTCGACGTGGTCGATCACCGCGATGTCACCGGGGCGGAGCCGGCCGACCAGCCTTTTGGTACGGCGGTCCAGACGTGCGGTGCCGAGAACTGAGTCCGGTTCCGCGTTCCGGGTCCGGCGCAACGTGGGTAGACGCATCGTGACCATCCTGGCATGGGAAGCAGGCATTTCCAGCGCGACATGCCTGAGCAGGGCCGCCTACCCAGGGAAGCACACCGGAGCGCGGGCCGGTGTGCCTCCGCTCACAATCGTCGCGCTCAGGGCCGCCTTTCCTTCGCCGCGACGGCCAGGAGCTCCTCGGCGTGGGCGATACCCAGATCCGAATCCGGCAAACCCGCAAGCATCCGGGCCAGCTCCCGGGCCCGCTCGGTGTCCTCCACCACCCGCACACCGCTGGTGGTCACCGCGCCCCCGGTGTCCTTCGCCACCACCAGGTGCCGGTCGGCGAACGCGGCCACCTGTGGCAGGTGGGTCACCACAAGCACCTGGTGGCTGCGGGCCAACCGGGCCAACCGTCGACCGATCTCCACCGCCGCCTGGCCGCCCACCCCGGCGTCGACCTCGTCGAAGACCAGGGTCGGCGGGCCACCGGAACCGGCGAACACCACCTCGATGGCGAGCATCACCCGGGACAGCTCGCCACCGGACGCACCCCGCTGCAACGGCAGCGACGGCGCCCCGGGGTGGGCCAGCAACCGCAACTCCACCTCGTCGGCGCCGTCCGGACCGACCCCGCACCCGACCCCGTTGACCGTCAGCGTGGGCTCGGACCGACCGGCCGGCCGGGGCAGCACCGCCACCTCGATCCGGGCGTGCGGCATGGCCAGCCCGGCCAACTCCGCTGTCACCTGCTCGGCGAACCGGACCGCCGCCTCCTGCCGGGAAGCCGACAGCCGACCGGCCAACTCGGCCACCTCACCGGCGAGACGCTGGGCCTCCCGGTCCAGCTCGTCGAGCACGTCGTCGGAGGTGTCCAGGTCGGACAGTCGGGTCCGGGCCCGCTCGGCCCAGGCGATCACCCCGTCGACGTCGTCGGCGTACTTGCGGGTCAACGCCCGCAACGCCGCCCGCCGTTCGTAGACGGTCTGCAACCGGGCCGGATCGGCGTCCAGCACCGCCAGGTACGTCGACAGCTCCGCCGACACGTCGGCCACCAGGGTGGCCGCCTCCTCCAGCCGGCCGGCCAGCTCACCCAGCGCCGGGTCGGTGCCGGCCTGCGCCTCCAGGGTGCGGCGGGCCGTGCCGAGCAGCACCGTCGCGTCCGGGGTGTCGTCGGTCGCCTCCACCCCTCCGGCCACGCACTGCTGGGCCAGCTGCGCGGCTGTCCGCAACCCCTCGGCGTGCTCCAACCGCTGCGCCTCGGTCTTCAGCTCGTCGTCCTCGCCGGGCTGCGGGTCGACCCGGGTGATCTCGTCCAGGCCCAGCCGCAGCAGGTCGGCCTCCTGGTGCCGGGCCCGGGCGTTGCTGCGCCGGTCGGCCAGGTCGTCGACCACCTGCCGCCACCGCCCGTACGCCTCCCGCAGCGCGTCGACGAGCTTCTCGTGCCCGGGGCCGGCGAACCGGTCCAGCGCGGCCCGCTGCTCGGCCGGGCGGAGCAACCGCAACTGGTCGGACTGACCGTGCACCGCCACCACCTGCTCGCCGACCTCGCCGAGCATCGACACCGGCATGCTCCGGCCGCCCAGGTGCGCCCGGGACCGCCCCTCCACGGTCACCGTACGGCTCATCAGCAGCGAGCCGTCCTCGTCGGGCCCGCCACCGGCGTCCACGATCCGGGCGTGCACCACGTCGGCGACCCGGCCACCGAGCCGCAACCGCCCCTCGACGGTGGCCCGCCCCGGCGCGGCCCGCACCCGACCCGCGTCGGCCCGACCGCCGAACAGCAGGCCGAGGCCGGTCACCACCATCGTCTTGCCGGCACCGGTCTCACCGGTGATGACGTTCATCCCGCCGGCCAGCGGCAGGGTGGTGTCCTCGATGACGCCCAGTCCGGTGATCCGCAGCTCTTCCAGCACAGCACCCGACAGTAGACGCGTGCTGCGACAGTTGACCAGCCGGCACGGGCGAGCGTCGCGGCCGGGAACGATCCACCGTGCCGGCCGCCGGGGCAGCGCCGCTGGTGGGCGGCACCCGGGGCGACGACGAACACACCGCCACCGGGCGGGCTCAGCGGCGGCTGCCCCGCCAGCCCTGCACCGGCAGGTCGAACTTGGCCACCAACCGATCGGTGAACGGCCGGTCCCGCAACCGTACGACCCGCACCGGCAGGGCGCCCCGACGCACCGTCACCGTGGCGCCCGGCGGCAGGTCGTAGACGCGCCGGCCGTCACAGCAGAGCACGGCCAGGGTGGTGAACGGATCGACGGTGATGACGAACGTCGAGGTGGGCGCGGTCACCAGCGGACGGCTGAACAGCGCGTGCGCGCTGATCGGCACCAGCAGCAACGCCTCCACCTCCGGCCAGACCACCGGCCCCCCACCGGAGAACGCGTACGCGGTGGAGCCGGTGGGGGTGGCGCAGACCACGCCGTCGCAGCCGTAGCGGGACAGCGGTCGACCGTCCACGTCGACAAGCAGCTCCAGCATCTGGGCGCGCTCGCCCTTCTCGACGCTGATCTCGTTGAGCGCCCACGACTCGATGGTCGGACCACCGTCGAACTCGGCGGTGACATCGAGGGTCAGCCGTTCGTCCACTGTGTAGTTGCGCCCGACGACGTCCCGTACGGCCGTGTCGAGATCGTCGATCTCCGCCTCGGCGAGGAAACCCACCTTGCCCAGGTTGATCCCGAGCAGCGGCACCTTCGCCGGGCGGGCCAGCTCGGCGGCGCGCAGGAAGGTGCCGTCCCCGCCGAGCGCGAAGACGATCTCGGCCCCCTCGGCGGCCCGCAGCCCGGCCATCGGCACCACCCCGGGCAGGTCCAGGTCCTCGGCCTCCTCGGCCACCACCCGTACCTCGAACCCGGCCGCGATCAGGTCGGCGGCGACCGCCCGGGCGTGCTCGGTGCTCCGTCGCCGCCCGGTGTGGGTCACCAGCAACGCGGTCCGGCTCACCGGTGCCACCGCCCGTCCCGCACCCGGTCGGCCAGGTCCTCGCTGAGGTCCACCGGACCCGCCTCCCGTCCACCCTCGCGGGACACCGTCCCGACGTCGCCCACCACGCTCACCCTGCCACCTTCCCGGACGCCGCGTCCGGCCCGGGGCCGACCGGTCCGGCGACCACCACGGCGTGCACCCGCTCGGGGTCGGCCGCCGGCGCATCCCGGCGTAACCATACGAAAAACTCGACGTTGCCGCTCGGACCCGGCAGCGGACTGGCCGCCACGTCCGCCAGGCCCAGCCCGAGCCCCGCGGCGCTCGCCGCCACCGCGAGCACCGCCTCGGCCCGCAGCGCCGGATCTCGGACCACGCCGCCGGCACCGACCCGCTCCTTGCCGACCTCGAACTGCGGCTTGACCATCAGCGCCAGGTCCCCGTCGGTACGGGTGCAGCCGGCCAGCGCGGGCAGCACCAACCGCAGCGAGATGAACGACAGGTCGGCCACGGTCAGGTCGACAGTCCCGCCGATCACCTCCGGGGTGAGGGTGCGCACGTTGGTGCGGTCCAGCACCCGCACCCGTTCGTCGGTACGCAGCGACCAGGCGAGCTGGCCGTAGCCGACGTCGACGGCGACCACCTCGGCCGCGTCGGCGCGCAGCAGCACGTCGGTGAATCCCCCGGTCGACGCCCCGGCGTCCAGGCACCTCCGACCGGCCACGGTCAACCCGGCGGGGGCGAAGGCGGCGAGCGCACCGGCCAACTTGTGGCCGCCCCGGGAGACGTACTCGTCGGCCGGGTCCGCCCCGGTGACCAGCAGCGGATCGGCCGGGTCGACCATCGCGGCGGCCTTGCGCGCGGGCACCCCGCGCAGCTGGATCCGGCCGGCCTCGATCAGCGCGGCGGCCTGTTCACGGGAACGGGCCAGGCCGCGACGGACGATTTCGGCGTCGAGTCGGGTACGACGTGCCATGAGGCGGTTCTCTCCGGTCCGGTCAGGCCTGGTCGATGGTGGCGAGGGTTTCCCGCAGCGTCTGGTACGCCGCCTCGTACTGGGCGATCTGGTCGGCCGGTGGTAGGCCCTCGGCGTTGGCCATCGCCCGGACGGCGGCGTCGACGGCCGGGTGCCGGGCGTCGTCGCCGCCCTCGTCCGACTCGACGACCGGCGGCGGAACGGGCCGGGGGGCGTGCGGTGGAACCGGCCGGGGGGTGTGCGGCGGCGGGGCCTGGCGGCCGGCGGGCGGCGGGCCGGGCCTGCCGGGCGGCGGCGGGCCGGGCCTGCCGGGCGGCGGCGGGGCCGGACGGACCGGGCCGGTCACGACCGGCTCCGGGGGACGTCGTTCACTCGGCACCGCCTGCGCCCCGTCGGCCGGGGGCGGCCTTCCTGGCCGGCCGGGACGGCGGCGGTGCGCCCTCGTCGAGCGGGCCCGACCCGGCGGATGCCGCTCCCGCCTTCTTCACCGCCTTCTTGGCCACGGCCTTCTTCGCCACCGCCTTTTTCGCCACGGCCCTGGCCGGTGGGTCGGCGGCACCGGGCTCTCCGCCGGCCGCCGACCCGGGAACCGGCTGAGTCGGCGCGGTTGCCGGGACGGTGGTGTGGGGGGCGGCGTCAGCGGCCCGTAGCGCGGTCGACCCACCCTTGGCCTCACGGAGCTGCCGTTCCAGCTCGTGCACCCGACGGGTCAGCTCGGCCACCTCGTCGGCGGTGGCGAGGCCCACCGCGCCGAGTGCCCGGTCGACCTCGAACCGGACCAGCTTGGTCAGCGCCTCCCGGTTCGCCGCGCCGGTGGCGAGGAGTTCCTCGGCGAGCGCCTGGAGTTGCCCGGCGGTCGCGCCGCTCGTACCGACCAACCGTCGGGCGGTGTCCTGTGCCCTCTTCCGGGGCGCTTCCGTCAGGCCCAGGGCCAGCTCCAGGTAGGCGCGCCACGCGTCCTGCATGACCGAGTCCTTCCGCCGGGGCAGTGTGCGGCCCTCACGCTACCGGGCGCCCCGAGTCGCCCATTGCGGTACGGTGCCGGGAAACGGCGTGGCGGGTACGAGGGAGACGATGTGGCAAGCGTGGACGAGTGCCGACAGGCTCTGCGGGATCTTGCCGATCGCCTGGACCGGCACGCCGAGGCATCCGGCAAGATCGATCTGGATCGCACCCTGGCCTGCCGGCTCACCGACCTGGAGACGGCCTTCCACGGCCGGATCAGCGGTGGTCGACTGCGCGATCTCGCCGACGGCGACGACCCGAAGGCGAAGATCGCGCTGATCACCACCAGTGACGATCTGGTCGCCCTGACGCATGGTCAGCTCGACGTCACCAAGGCGGTCGCCGCCCGGCGGATCTCCATCAAGGCCAGCCCGTTCGACCTGCTGAAGCTGCGCAAGCTGCTCTGAGTGGCGGCACCGGCGCCCCGGTGCGGTGCGGTGGGCCGGCCAACAGGCCGGGGCGGCACCGCCCGTTGTCGGGTCGGTGCCGCCCCGGGCCCCGCTGTCAGATCGTCGAGATGGTCAGGTGGCCAGGCCGAACCCGGCCAGCACCTGCTCCGCCTCCGGTGAGGCCGGTCGCACGTCCGCACCGGTGCCGGCCGACCAGGCGACCGCACAGAGCGCCGCCAGGGCGTCCAGCGGCCGTCCGGCACCGCGCAGCTCCACCGCCCCCTCCACCGCCGTCGCCGACCATCCGCCGGCCTGTGGATCGCCGGGAACCCGGACCACCGCCGCCGGGTCGAAGAGCCCGGCCAGGTCCGCCGCGACGTGGGTCGGCCGCCGCTGTTCGGCAGCCGTCAACAGCTCGGGTACGTCGCTGACGCCGGTGAGCACCAGCAGGCTGTCCAGCCCGGCCCGGCGGGCACCCTCGATGTCGGTGTCCAGCCGGTCACCGACCACAAGCGTCCGGCCGGTGCCTGCGCGTCTGGCAGCGGTGGCGAAGAGCGCCGGCTCGGGTTTGCCGACCACCACGTCGGGTGCCCGGTCCAGGGCATGCCGCAGGGCGGCCACCAGCGACCCGTTACCCGGCAGCGGGCCACGCCCACTCGGTAGCGTCCGGTCGGTGTTGGTGGCCACCCAGGTCGCCCCGGCCCGGATCGCCACCGATGCCTCGGCCAGGTCCACCCAGCTCACCTGTGGCCCGTACCCCTGGACGACGGCGACCGGCGCGGCGTCGGCGCGGTCGACGGGGGTGAGCCCCACGGCGCGGATCTCGGCGCGCAGCGCCTCCGCACCGACGACGAGCACCGCAGCGTCGCCGGGAAACCGGTCCCGCAGCAGCTCTGCGGCGGCCGCCGCAGAGGTGAGAACCTCCGCGGGGTCGGCCGGTACACCCATCCCCGTGAGCAGGTCGGCGACCTCGCTCGAACGTCGTGAGGCGTTGTTCGTGGCGAACGCCACCGACCGACCCTCGGCCCGCAGCGCACCGAGCGCCTCGACCGCGCCGGGGATCGGCCGGTCGATCAGGTAGACCACCCCATCCAGGTCGAAGACGACCAGAGCGTACCCGTCGATCAGCCGGTCCCCGGCGACCTCGGTCATCGCTGGTCCGCCCCCGACCCACGCCCGTCCACCGGCCGGGTCTCCGCCGGGGTCGTCACGTCGTCGACGGTGTCGGCCGGACGCGCGATCGTGCCGGGCCGGGTATCCGCTGTACCGCCGTCGGTCTCGTCGGCGGCGGTTTCCCGCCCACCGTCGCGCCGGTCGTCGTCGAGGTCGCCGCGATCCTCGTCGCTTCCGTCCCCGTCGCGGTCACGATCGTCGTCCCCGTCCCCGTCCCCGTCCTCGCGGTCGTCCTCGTCGTCGAAGTCGCCCTCGTCGTCGAAGTCGCCCTCGTCGTCGCGGTCACCGTCCTCGTCGCGGTCGCCGGGGGTTCGCCCGAGTCCGGTGTCCGCGCCGGCCGGCAGCGCGCCGGCGGCCGCTTCTTCGACCGGCTCGTCGTCCTCGTCGTCGCCCTCGATGACGACGCCGTCGAGCTCCAACAGCCGCTCCGGGGCATCGGTCTCACCGTCGGTGTCCACGTCGGCGGCGCGCGAGAACCACTCCCGGGCCTCCTCGCGGCGACCCACCGCGAGCAGCGCGTCGGCGTACGCGTAGCGCAGCCGGGCGGTCCACGGCTCGGCCACGTCGGTGGTCAGCTCCGGGACCTGCAGCATCGCCACGGCCGCGTCCTTCTGCCCCAGGTCCCCCCGGGCACCGCCGGCGACGATGAGCAGTTCGACCGCGACGGCCTTGTCGAGCTTGTCGTTGTCGGCCCCCCGGAACAGGTCGATCGCCCGCTCCGGACGCCCCAGGGCGCGCTCACAGTCGGCGAGCACGGCCAGGTGGCTCTGCAACCCGGTCATCCGGTGGAACGTACGCAGCTCGGCGATCGCCGTCTGCCACTCCCCCGCGTGGTAGGCGGCCAGACCGACCGCCTCGCGTACGGCGGAGATCCGCGAGGCCAGCCGCCGGGCCGCCATAGCGTGGGCCAGTGCCTCGACCGGGTCCTCGTCGATCAGTTGACCGGTGGCGACCAGGTGTCGTGCGACGGTCTCCGCCACCGGCTTGTTCAGCGAGAGGAGTTCCGCCCGAACGGCCGTGTCGAGGTCGCTCGCGGCAATCTCGTCCGGCAGCGCCGGCGCGGCCGATCGGCCGTCGGCCTCGTCCCGACGCTCCCGATCGGGGCCGAAACCGCCCTCGCGACGTCGGTCCTCGTCGCCTCGCTGGTCGTCGCGGCGCGGCCGGTCGTAACCGCCACGATCCGCGCCCCGGAAGCCACCCTCGCGGGAGTCACCGCCCCGGAAACCACCCTCACGCGGGCCGGACCGGAAACCACCCTCACGGCGGTCACCACCCTGGAACCCACCCTCACGCCGGTCCCCACCACGGAAACCACCCTCACGCGAGTCACCGTCCCGGCGGGAACCACCCGAACGGGAATCACCCTCACGGCGGTCACCACCCTGGAACCCACCCTCACGCCGGTCACCACCGCCGGGACGGCGGTCACCACCCCGGAAGCCACCCTCACGGGAATCACCACCCCGGAAGCCACCCTCACGGCGGTCGCCACCGCCGAAACCACCCGGACGACGCTCACCCCCGGCAGCACCCTCCCGACGATCCCCGCCACGGAAGCCACCCTCGCGGGAGTCACCGCCCCGGAAACCACCTTCACGCGGACCGGACCGGAAACCACCACGGTCACCACCACGCGAATCATCACGACGGTCCCCACCACGGAAACCACCCTCACGCGAGTCACCGCCCTGGCGGAAACCACCCGAACGGGAATCACCGTCACGCGGACCCGACCGGAAACCACCCTCACGGCGGTCACCACCCTGGAACCCACCCTCACGCCGGTCACCACCGCCGGGACGGCGGTCACCACCCCGGAAGCCACCCTCACGCGAGTCACCGTCCCGGCGGAAGCCACCGGGCCGCGAGTCTCCGCCCCGGAAACCACCCTCCCGACGATCCCCGCCACGGAAGCCACCCTCGCGGGAGTCACCGCCCCGGAAGCCACCCTCACGGCGGTCGCCACCGCCGAAACCACCTTCACGCGGACCGGACCGGAAACCACCACGGTCACCACCACGCGAATCATCACGACGGTCCCCACCACGGAAACCACCCTCACGCGAGTCACCGTCCCGGCGGAAACCACCCGAACGGGAATCACCATCACGCGGACCCGACCGGAAACCGCCCTCACGCGGTCCCGCGCGGTAGCTACCGTCACGACGATCGCCGCCGGAACCGGTGCCCTCACGCCGGTCGCCGCTGCGGAACCCACCGCTTCGAGGGGCGTCAGCATCGCGTCGGAAACCGCCTTCGCGGCGGTCCCCGCCACGGAAACCGCCGTCGCGGGAGTCGCCACCGGAACGGAAACCACCGGGCCGGGAGTCACCGGTACGGGGGCCCGAGCGGAAACCCTCCTCGCGCCGGTCGCCGCCCCGAGGTCCACCCTGCGAGGTGCCGCGGTCGTCGCGGTCGCCCCGGTACGGGGGACGGTCGTCCCGACGGGGGCCGGCGTCCCGCTGCTGGGGCCGGTCGGAGCGGTCTTCGTAACGGCGCGGACGATCTCCGCCCTGCGGTCCTGAACTCACAGGTACATCCTTCCTGATTGCGCCACCAACGGCGCGACGCAGTCGAGGGCCGACCCGGTTGGGGCGGCCCTCGACTGGAAAGTTGTCCGGCGGTGTCCTACTCTCCCACACCCTCCCGAGTGCAGTACCATCGGCGCTGGAGGGCTTAGCTTCCGGGTTCGGAATGTGACCGGGCGTTTCCCCTCCGCCATGACCGCCGTAACTCTAT
>NZ_JBTMMT010000049.1:0-54829 GCF_055517075.1 Micromonospora sp. DSM 43699 | reverse complement strand
GGTGGGGGGTGGGGGGTTAGGCGGCGCGGGCGGTCCAGCGGTGGGCGCGGCGTTCGACCGTGAGGGGTAGGCCGAAGGTCTTGCTGAGGTTGTCCCCGGTCAGGGTGTCGGCGAGCAGGCCCTGGGCGACCACCGCGCCGTCGCGCAGCAGCAGCGCGTGGGTGAAGCCGGGCGGGATCTCCTCGACATGGTGGGTGACGAGCACCAGGGCCGGGGCGTCCGGGTCGTACGCCAGCTCGGCGAGCCGGCCGACCAGGTCCTCGCGCCCACCCAGGTCGAGCCCCGCGGCCGGTTCGTCGAGCAGCAGCAGCTCCGGATCGGTCATCAGCGCGCGGGCGATCTGCACCCGCTTGCGTTCCCCCTCGGAGAGGGTGCCGTAGGTCCGGTCCGCCAGGTGGCCGACGCCGAACTGGCCGAGCAGGGCACGGGCGCGGGCCTCGTCGGCCGGGTCGTAGCTCTCCCGCCAGCGGCCGACCACCGACCAGGCGGCGGTGACCACCACGTCGCTGACCCGTTCCTCGGCGGGAACCCGCTCGGCCACCGCCGCGGTGGTCAGGCCGATCCGGGTCCGCAGCTCGGTGATGTCGGTGCGGCCGATCCGCTCGCCGAGCACGTGCGCGACGCCGGTGCTCGGGTGCAGCCGACCGGAGGCGAGGCTGAGCAGGGTGGTCTTGCCGGCGCCGTTGGGGCCGAGCACCACCCACCGTTCGTCCAGCTCGACCTGCCAGTCGACGTCGTGCAGCAGGGCGGTGCCGGAGCGCCGGACGGCGACGCCGGCCAGGCTGACCACCAGATCCGCGTCCACGGTAGAGGGGGCGGCTGCGGCGGGGATCGGGTCACCAGTCACCGCTCCATCCAACCACGCAGCCGGGGCGGCCCCCCAAGGACGGTGGCGCGGCCATAGGGTGGGGCGCCGTGTCGTTGGTCACCACACCGGGAGGACGCCCCATGCCTGTACGAGACGAGAGGCGGTGCGGATGAGCGGGGTCATCGAGATCGCCGGCCTCCGCAAGACGTTCCGTACCCTGCGGCGCGGTAGCCGGGTGGCGGTGGACGGCTTCGACATGATCGTCGAGGCGGGCCAGGTGCACGGTTTCCTCGGCCCGAACGGCTCCGGCAAGACCACCACGCTGCGCGCCCTGCTGGGGCTGGTCAACGCCGACGCCGGGGAGCTGCGGGTGCTCGGCGCACCGGCTCCGGAGCAGTTGGCCCGGGTCGCCGGTCGGGTCGGCGCGATCGTGGAGAGCCCGCAGTTCTTCGGCAACTTCACCGGGCACCGCACGTTGCGGTTGCTGGCGGTGGCCGGTGGCGTGCCGACGTCGAGGGTGGACGAGGTGCTGGACCAGGTCGGCCTCCGGGAGCGGGGCCAGGACCGGGTGAAGGGTTATTCGCTGGGCATGAAGCAGCGGCTGGCGGTCGCGTCGGCGCTGTTGAAGAGCCCGGAGTTGCTGATCCTGGACGAGCCGGCGAACGGGCTGGACCCGGCCGGCATCCGGGAGATGCGGGACCTGATGCGCACGCTCGCCGAGTCCGGGGTGACCGTGCTGGTGTCCAGCCACATCCTGGCCGAGATCCAGCTGATCTGCGACCACGTCACGATCATCTCGCAGGGTCGTCGGGTGGCCGCCGGCCGGGTGGACGACGTGCTGGCCGGACACGACCCGCACGAGTGGCGGGTCCGGGTGGCCGAGCCGGAGCGGGGCGCGGAGCTGTTGCGGGCGGCCGGGCTGACGGTCACCGCGCACTCCGACGGCTCGCTGGTGGTCGGTGCCGCGCCGGAGCCGGAGCTGATCAGCAGCACCCTCGGCGGGCAGGAGTTGTGGGTACGCGAGCTGACCCCGATCCGGCCGGACCTGGAGAGTGTCTTCCTCGAACTCACCGGTGGGGCGGCCCCGCCCCGGCAGACGGACGGCACCGCACCGGACGATGTCCCCCCGGACGGCGTCGGCAGCGCAGGTGAACCGCTTATCGAACTGGACCGGACCGACGGTCGGAGGGTGGACGCGTGAACCTGGTCCGTGCCGAGGTGGAGCGGTTGGCCGCCCGACGCTTCGTCCAGCTGATGGTGCTGCTGCTCGCGGTGGCCTTCGCGGTGACCACCGCGACCACCCTGATCGGTTCGCACCAGCCGACGGCCCGTGAGCTGTCGGTCGCGCAGGAGCAGGCCGCGCAGGCGGTGGCCTCGATGGAGGCGGAACACACCCGCTGCCTGCGGATCAAGGCGGGCGAGATCCCGGTCACCGAGGACTCCGGTTACGTGCCGGCCGACTGCAGCGAGCTGGACCCGGCGCGCATGGAGCAGTTGCCGGTGGCCGCCGACTATCTCTCGTCGGTCTTCGTCTTCTCCCAGCAGGCCCAGGGGTTGCTCTACTTCCTGATCGCGTTCCTGGTGCTGTTCGGCTTCCTGGTGGGCGCGTCGTACATCGGCGCCGACCTGAACTCCGGCGGGGTGGTCAACCTGCTGCTCTGGCGTCCGGGTCGGCTCACCGTGCTCGGCACGAAGCTGGCCACCCTGGTCGGGGTGGTGGCCGTGCTCTCGGTGCTGGCCACGGTGTTCTACCTGGGCACCTTCTGGACGATCGGGCAGACGGCCGGTCTGCCGGGCTCGTTGGACGGGGAGTTCTGGGGCCGGTTGGGGGCCATCTACGGGCGCGGCCTGGTGCTGGTGCTGCTGACCACGGTGGTGGGCTTCGGAATCGCCACGCTGGGTCGGCACACCTCGGCGGCGCTCGGCGCGGTAGCCGCGTACGCGGTGGTCTGGGAACTGGGCTGCCGGGTGGTGTTGGAGATCCTCGACGTGGCCCGGCCGGACCAGTTGATGCTCTCCACCTACCTGGGTGCCTGGTTGACCGGCAAGGTGGAGCTCTGGGACGACAATGGTTGCCCGCCGGGTGGCGGTGCCTGTGACGGCGGCCTCTACACGATCACCTGGGCTCCGGCGCTGCTGGTGCTGCTGGCGCTGACCGGGGCGGTCGCCGGGTCCGCGTTCGCCGCGTTCCGCCGCCGCGACCTGCTCTAGTACGCCCTCGGACTGCTCTGGTACGCCCTCGGGCCGGCGTGCCGCTCACGGCAACATCTTGCCGTGAGCGGCACGCTGGTGAAGTATTCCTTCATGGCGACGGATCGGCGGGGCGGTCGGTCAACCGACCGTCGACCCGAACACCTCGTCCCGGACGGCGTTCAGCGCGGTCCGCAGGGCCCCCCGCAGGATCGGCTCCTCGGGCAGCCCCGTGGGCACCACCCGCGGCCGGACCAGGGTGATCGCGGCCACCTCGTGCTGCACCCGCTCGGCCAGCGCCACGCCGCCGGCCTGCCCCACCTCACCGGCGAGCACCACAAGCGGCGGGTCCAGCACCACGCAGGTGCTGGCCACCCCGAGGGCGAGCCGGCGGGCCAGCTCGTCGAGCAGCGGACCACCCGTGGTGCCCGCGGCGACGGCAGCGCGCACCGCATCGGCCGCGTCGGGCGCGTCGATGCCGTGCTCACGGGCCACCGCCTGGACCGCGTCCGCCCCGGCGAGCTGCTGGAAGGCCGGCTTGGCCCGGCGCGAGACGTCCCGGGGGATCGGCACCCCCGGCACCGGCAGGTAGCCGATCTCACCGGCCGCGCCGCTGCTGCCGTGGTGCAACCGGCCACCCAGCATGATCGCCAGACCGACGCCGGCACCCACCCAGACCAGGACGAAGTCCGCCAGCCCCTGGGCCGCCCCGGACTGCGCCTCGGCGACCGCGGCCAGGTTGACGTCGTTCTCGAATACCACCGGGGTGTGCAGGTCCTCGCGCAGCGCGGCGAGCAGTCCCCGGTGCCAGCGGGGCAGGTTGAAGGCGAAGGTGATGTCCCCGGTGGCCGGGTCCACCAGGCCCGGGGTGCCCAGCACCACCCGCCGTACGCTGTCGAGCTGCGCGCCGGCCCGGCTGGCCGCCTGGACCACCGCCGTGTGCACCACGCCGACCGGGTCGTCGGTGTCCCGGGTGGACTGCTCGACCCGGCTGACCACCGCGCCGGTGATGTCCGCGCAGGCGGCCACCACCCGTTCCGCGCCGACGTCCACTCCGACCACGTACGCGCTGCCCGGCCGCACGGCGTAGAGCTGCGCGTTCGGCCCCCGCCCACCTGCCTGCTCGCCGACCCGGGCGACCAGCCCCCGCTCCTCCAACCGCTCGACCAGCTGTGAGGCGGTGACCTTGGACAGGCCGGTCAGCTCGCCGAGCCGGGCGCGGGTGAGCGGGCCGCGTTCGAGCAGGAGCTCCAGCGCCGCACGGTCGTTGAGCGCCCGCAACAGTCGGGGGGTGCCGGGCAGCCGGGTCGCACTCATGCCACGTCCTCTGGTTTTCGTAAACTCTGCTGACCACATCGCTGGTCAGGGCTGTCCGTAGCGTATCGGCCACCCCGTGCCGGGGAACTCGGACGACCCGGCCGCCCGCGCCGACACTCGTGCCGTCCGACCGCGAAGGGAGAATTCACGTGGGGCGGGATCCCGGACTGCGCCGGTTGGTGCTTGGCACGTTGCTGGCCGCGTACCCGGGGCCGGTGCCGCCGGACTGGGCGGTCGAGTTGGTCGCCGAAGGGCTGGCCGGGCACACCCTCTTCGGCACCAACGTGCGCGACCCGGCCCAGTTGGCGGCGAGCACCGCCGCGCTGCGCGCCGCCCGGCCCGACGTGCTGGTCGCCATCGACGAGGAGGGCGGCGACGTCACCCGGCTGGCGCACGCCACCGGCAGCCCGTACCCGGGCAACGCGGCGCTCGGTGCGGTCGACGACACCGCGTTGACCCGCCGGATCTACGCGGCCATCGGTGCCGAACTGGCCGCCGTCGGGGTAACCGTCGACCTGGCTCCCACGGTCGACGTCAACACCGCCGACGAGAATCCGGTGATCGGCACCCGTGCGTTCGGCGCCGACCCGGCCCGGGTGGCCGCGCACTCGGCCGCCGCCGTGACCGGTCTCCAGTCGGTCGGCGTGGCGGCCTGCGCCAAGCACTTTCCCGGCCACGGCGCCACCGTCGCCGACTCGCACCACGAACTGCCCACCGTGGACGCCGGTCGGGCCCTGCTGCGGGAGCGTGACCTGCCGCCGTTCGCGGCGGTAGTCGACGCGGGCGTGCAGGCGATCATGACTGCGCACATCCGGGTACCGGCGCTGACCGGGGACGGGCCGGCCACCTTCAGCCGGACCGTCCTGGTCGACCTGCTGCGCGGTGAGTACGGCTTCACCGGCACCGTGATCACCGACGCGTTGGAGATGAAGGGTGCGGCCGTCGCCGCCGGCGGGATCGGCCCGGCCGCCGTACGCGCTCTGGCCGCCGGGGCGGACCTGCTCTGCGTGGGCGCGAAGGTCGACGCCGCGCTGGTCGAGCGGGTGGTGGCCGAGATCGTCGGGGCGATCGGGGACGGCCGGTTGGACCGGGCCCGGGTGGAACAGGCCGCCGGCCGGGCCGCCGTGCTCGCCGCCCGGACCCGACCCGCCGCACCGACCGGCCCCGTCCCACCCGGCTCTCTCCCGTCCGGTCCCGGCCCGCTCGGCTCCGACCCACCCGGTGCCGGACCGCTCGGATACGAGGCGGCGCGGCGGGCCGTCCGGGTGGAGGGCGACCTGACCGGGTTCGACCGCCCCCTGGTGGTGCAGGTGCACGCCGCCCACACCGTCGCCGAGGGCCGGGTGCCCTGGGGGCTGGGTCCGCACCTGACCGCCGTCGAGCAGGTCCGGGTGGTCGACACCGGCACCGATCCGGCGGCGGTGCGGGAGCTCGCGGCGGACAGGCCGGTCGTGCTGGTCGGGCGGCACCTCCATCGGCTGCCAGGCGGTCCCGCCCTGGTCGAGGCGCTGGCCGCGACGCACCGCGTGGCGGTGGTGGAGATGGGCTGGCCCGGTCGGTGGCGGCCAGCCGGGGTGCGGGCTTTCGTCATCACCTACGGCGCGAGCCACGCCAACGGCCGGGCGGCAGCCGAGGCACTCGGCCTGACCGGGCCGTGAGGGGTCAACGACGCCAGGGTGCCGGGTCGCCGTGATCGTCGGGGAGGCCGAGTAGCGGACCGACCGCAGTGATCCGCAGCACCCGCGCCACCACCGGTTGCGGCTCGGTCAGCCGCAGGGCGGCACCCCGACCGACCGCCTCCGCCGCTCCGCGCAGCAGCGCGGCCACCGCCGTGGAGTCGAGAAAGGTGACGGCGGCGAGGTCGACGACGATCTCCAACAGGCCGGGCCGGCCGAGTGCCTCGTCGAGAGCGCGTTCCAGCCCGGCGACGGTGGCGGTGTCCAGGTCACCCACCGGCGCCAGCACCACTCGGCCGTGCCCGTCGCTCGGCGTCGGCAGCTGCATGACCCGTCCACTCCTGGTAAGCGGCCAGCGACCGCTCGCGTCGACCCTCGCCGCGACGCCCGACCCTACCGGTGGGTTCTGACAGCGATCCACCAGCACCGCCGCCGGGGCATTCGACCACCCGAAACACATACCGTGAGTCACCAAGCTTCAAGGCCGGATTTCCCTGTCCTTGCAGCTCAAGTCCACTACCAGACAGACATGGCGCGCCGAGGACCCCTTGCCGAGAGGCGCAGAAAGTACGTAGCGTCACCATTGCCGAGAGTCCACCGGCAGCGCCCGGCCAGGGCGGTGCCCGGGGCAGGCTGCGGACCGTGGATCCGGCCCGGGATCCACGGTCCGCGCCCCACTGCGGACCGCGTCGCACCGGACCGACCCGCCCAGGACAACCTCGCTGCGGACCGACCTCCCGACCGCCGGTCACGCCAGGTCAGGGCGGGTACACGCCGTACGACGACCAGCCCCGGTCCGGGAAGCCGGCCGCCTCGGCCACCCGGGCGGAGCCGATGTTCCCGGGGTCGTGCCGGTAGGTCGGGACGGCCCCCTCGTCGAGCACCCGCCGGGCGGCCTGCGCGACGAGCCGTCGGGCCAACCCTCGGCCGCGCGCCGCGGGCACCGTACCGACGGCCAGTTCGTGCCCGTACGCGTCGTGTCGCTTGATGCCGACGCCGGCCAGGTAACCGCCGTCGGCGTCGCGGACCACGAGCACCTCGGTGTCGAACAGGTGCAGCCAGGGCGGGAAAGCCGGATCCGTGGGGGCGGTCCACCCGCCGACGTCGGGCAGCGCCGCCGGTGCGAGGCACCACCGGAACACGTCGTCGTGGACCACCCAGCCAGGTTGTCCGACCGCCGCCGGCAGTGCCTCGTACAGCGCGGACCGTGGTCCCCCGGCCAGCGCCCGGACGGCCTCGACCCGCCGCGTCGGCACGGAGAGCACGGTGCTGCCGGCGACCCGGACCGCGACGGCCGGACGGGGGCGACCGTCCCAGGCCGGGCGCGCCCGGCGCCGGGAGCCGACCACGTGCAGACCGGGCCCGGCCGGCCACTGCCCGAGCCAGGTCACCAGGTGCAGGTACAGCCGCCGGTCCAGCACCGTCCGCCCCTCTCACCCGATGGACACCTCCATGATCCACCGTACGCCGACCCGGCCCGGCCGACGCCCGGTTGCCGAGGGTGGTGCGTGGGTAGAGGAGAACCGGATCGTGAGCTGCCTCACCGGAACCCGGTCCATCGACCGTGCGTCATATCTATTTCCATACATGTACACCTTTCTTTGGGACGGTAATGGTCATGCCCATGCAACCAAATGACCGGCACCAGCAGGACGCACGAATCTGGCGTACGGCGGAAGCCGCCGGCCGCTTCCCGGCCCAACCGCGATACCGGGAGGCCCGGTGCGGTCGCGGCGTCGACACCCGGCTCTCCTGGAACGAGCTGAACGTCCTCCCCGCCGGGTCCTCCTCCCGGCGCGGCCTCACCGCCCACTGACGGATGCCCCCGCCGGGGTGTCCGGCCGGGGCGTTCGCACACCTGTCGGGTAGCGTCCTGTGGTCGATTCCGGCCAGCGACAGGAGAAGCGCAGCGCATGGGCAAGAAGACGATTCACGTCTCCGACTTCAGCGGCACCGTGCTGCGTCCCGACGACGAGGTGGTCAGGGTCGTCGTACTGGAGCATCCCGATCTGGTGGCCGGGCCCGTGCAGCTGGACGCCACGGTGACCGAGGTGGAGAACATCGACGACGCCGCGCTCGACGTGGCGGTGGTGGAGATCCACGACGGGCACGCCGGCGGGGAACCGCGCCGGGTGGTGGTGACCGCCAGCGAGTTCGACGCGATGGCCACCGACACGCCGATGGCCCAGTTGCTGAGGACGGCCGAGCGGGTCCGCCCGCCGAAGGCCCGCAAGAGTGCCGAGAAGATCGACTACGGCACCCTCGACCACGCCGGGAGGCCGCACCGGGGCCGGGTCACCGAGGAGGAGGCCCGACTGGTGCGCGAGCAGCTCGACGAGGTCAACAAGCGCCTCGCCGACGCCGGCATCCGGCAGATCGATCCGGCCGATCCGGAGCATGCGTTGCGCTACGGCTTCCCCGACGCCGACTGAACCGGCCCGGCGTCGGCCGGACGCGCCACGCTGTCGCGCCCGGCCGACGCCGCAGGTGTCGCCCTACCCACAGGCCGGCGTGCACGGTGGACACCCTGTGATGTGCCAGGTGGGGCCGTGCGTCCAGGTGCCGGTGCACCGCCGGCCGGGTGGGTCACTTCCCGCCGGCAGACCCGGCGAGCGCGGTGGCGACCTGGGCCTCGACCCGGTCCTTGGTCAGGCCCAGCCCGGACAGCACGCCCCTGCCGTCCTCCAACTCCAACAGCGCCAGCAGGAGATGTTCGGTGCCGACGTAGTTGTGTCCGAGCCGCAGCGCCTCCCGGAAGGTGAGTTCGAGGGCCTTCTTGCCCTGCGCGTCGTAAGGGATCAGGTCGGGGACCTGGTCGGCCGGCGCGGGCAGCGCCGCCGTGACCGCCTCCCGGACGGCTTCCGGGCTCAACCCCTCGGCGACCAGGGCCTTCGCGGCGAGGCCGTCGGGCTCGACGAGCAGGCCGAGCACCAGGTGTTCCGGCCGGATCTCCGGGTTGCCGGCAGTGCGGGCCTCCTCCTGCGACGCGATCACCACGTTGCGGGCCCGGGGGGTGAAGCGGCTGAAACCGGCGTTGGGGTCCAGGGCCGCCGCGGCGTCGGCCTTCGTGGCGGAGCGCTTCTGGGCGGCCTGCTTGCTCACCCCCATGCTGCTGCCGATCTCCGTCCAGGAGGCGCCGGAGCGCCGGGCCTGGTCGACGAAGTGACCGATCAGGTGGTCGGCGAGGTCGCCGAGGTGGTCGGCGACGAGCACCGCGTCGCTGAGTTGGTCGAGCGCATCGGGACGGGCCTTCTTGATCGCCTGGATCAGCTCGTCGAGACGTACGGGGTGCGGGAGCTTGCCGGGTTCCGTCATGCGTCAACCATAGGTTGACGAGCCTCCATCGTCAACCCAAGGTTGACGTTATGACTCCGCAGTGAGCAGATCCCGAAACTCTCGGTGAACCACCGGACCTCTGCCGCATCACCGGTACGACCGCCGACGGATGCCGGGCGAACGGTGTAGGCCCGCTGCCGCGCCGGACCGCCCGACGCGGACCGACGCCGCTCCGATACCGTGCGGCGGACGGCCGGGCCGGTCGGACGGCGCTGCGGGAGGATCGGGATCATGCGGTTGCACGTGGGCTGCGCGATGTGGACCCACCGGGCGTGGCAGGGTCGGCTGCTGCCGCATCCGCTGCCGGCGCACGAACGGCTTCGGCAATATGCCGGCTGGTGCGACGCGGTCGAGGGGAACACCACGTTCTACGCCACCCCGACCCGGGAGACCGTGACGTCCTGGTCCCGGCAGACCGACCCCGACTTCCGGTTCGTCCTCAAACTGCCGAAGGTCGTCACCCACGAACGCCGGCTCGTCGACGCCGACGAGCCGCTGCGGGTCTACTTCGACGCGATCGAGCCGCTCGGCAGCCGCGCCCACGCCCTGTGGATCCAGGTGCCGGGCTCGTTCGCCCCGGCGGACGTCCCCGTGCTCGCCGACTTCCTGCGCCGGCTGCCCACCACCCACCGGTACGCGGTCGAGGTCCGCCACCCCGCCTTCTTCACCGACCCGCGCGCGACCCGACTGCTGGAAGGGGTGCTCGCCGACGCATCGGCCGAGTGGGTTCCGTTCGACACCACCGCCTTCTTCGCCAACCCGCCGACCAGTGACGCGGAACGGGAGGCGTGGACGAGGAAGCCCCGCCTGCCGTTGCGGACGGCCGCGCTGACCGACCGGCCGATCGTCCGTTACCTCGGCCGCGACGCCGAGCCGGAGACCGTCGAGGGCTGGCAGCGCTGGGTCGAGATCACCGCCGGCTGGCTGCGGGAGGGTCGCTCACCCACCATGTTCGTGCACACCCCGGACAACGCCGACGCGCCACTGCTCGCCCGCCGATTCCACGACGAGGTACGGGCGCAGGTGCCCTCCCTGCCCCCATTGCCGGAACCCATCCCCACCACCCCCCCAACCCTGTTCTGACCCCCTCCCCGGAGCCCTTCAGATCTCATCGGTGATCAAGAGATTTCTGTCAGGCCGGGCTGATCCCCTGACGTAAACCTCTTGATCAACTCAGTGGGGGGTGGGGGGTGGGGGTGGGGGTTCGCCTCGCCGTGCCGGTCATCGGTCGGGCCCAGCAGCGTCAGCGCCTGTGTGCAGTGGTCGAGCGCCGGTCGGTACTGGCCGAGCGGGGCGTGCGCCCAACCGACTGCGTTGCGGGCGCCGGCCTCTCCGACCAGGTGACCGGCGGCCCGGTACAACGCCAGGGCCCGCTGCCCGTGGTGCAGCGCCTCGGCCCCGACCCCGGTGACCCGCCGGCGACCGGGCCGCCCTCGGCCGCCTACTGCGCCCGGTCGCCCACCGACACCCCGTCGCCGGGTAGTAGGCCCGGTCACGGCTCGGTCTCGGAAGTTTCGAACATCGCCCCCCAGCGACCGCCACCCCGGGGGCACGGTGGCAGCCGACCAGCATCGGCAGGTGTCAACGACACCGGCGTCAGCCAGCGGTAACCCGCCGCCAGAAGGATCATTGTTACGATAGAGTTTCGGGAATCTTTCCGAAAGTTGTTGACAGGTCACGGATCGACGCCCTACCGTCGCCATCGACAGCACTCGATGCTGTCGCCACCACCCCACCGCGACCCGTCCCCGGTTCTCTGGACGACTCCGCGTGGTGACACACACCGAACGACCGGCTGCCGTACCTGGCCACCGACAGTCCACCAGGTCGGCACCGCGTCGCTGGCTCCGGCCAGCTGTCACGAGGAGGAACACGTACATGAAGGACACCTCGACCAGGCCGCGAAGGAGCAGCCGGCTCCGGCTGTTCCTCAGCGCCGCGTGCGCCGCGGCGCTCGCCGTCACCGGCACGTTCATCGCCTCGCCGAACGCGTACGCCGAGGCCGACCGGACCCTCACCTCGAACCTCACCGGTACCCACAACGGCTACTTCTTCTCGTTCTGGAAGGACAGCGGCAACGCCAGCATGACGCTGCGCGCCGACGGCCGCTACAGCAGCAGTTGGGACCGGAGCACCAACAACTGGGTAGGCGGCAAGGGCTGGGCCACCGGCACCCGCCGGACGGTGAGCTACTCGGGCAGCTACAACCCGGGTAACAACAACACCTACCTCGCCCTGTACGGCTGGACCCGCAACCCGCTCATCGAGTACTACGTGGTGGAGAACTTCGGCAGCTACAACCCGAGCAGCGGCGCCACCCGGCTGGGCACGGTCACCACCGACGGCGGCACCTACGACATCCTGCGCAGCCTGCGGACCAACGCCCCGTCGATCGACGGCATCCAGACGTTCTACCAGTACTGGAGCGTCCGGCAGCAGAAGCGCAGCAGCGGCACCATCACCACCGCCAACCACTTCGACGCGTGGGCCCGCGCCGGCCTGAACCTCGGCACCAACCACAGCTACCAGATCATGGCCACCGAGGGCTACCAGAGCCAGGGCAGCTCCGACATCACCGTCCGTGAGGGCGGTGGGAGCAACCCCACCCCCACCAGCGGGCCGACCGGCAACCCGACCACCCCGCCCGCCGGCGGCAACTGCACCGCGGTGCTGTCGGCCGCCGAGCAGTGGGGCGACCGGTTCAACCTGAACGTCGCGGTCAGCGGCACCAGCAACTGGGTGGTCAGCCTCGGGCTCAACGGCGGCCAGAGCATCCAGAACAGCTGGAACGCCTCGGTCAGCGGCACGAGCGGCACCGTCACCGCCAGGCCGAACGGCAACGGCAACAACTTCGGCATCACGATCATGGCGAACGGCAACTGGACCTGGCCGACGGTCAGTTGTCGAACGGCCTGATCCCGACCGGTTCCTGACAGCACGGCAGCGGCGGGCGGCCCCGGTGAGACCGGGACCGCCCGCCGTACCGTCGTCGCTGAAGATCAGCCGCGTACCCACTGCTGGTTGCTGCCGCCGTTGCAGGTCCAGAGCTGGACGGCGGAGCCGTTGGCGGTGGACCCGCCGTTGATGTCCAGGCAGAGCCCCGACCCGACCCCGACGATCGTGCCGTCGGCGTTGAGCCGCCACTGCTGGTTGCTGCCACCGGTGCAGCTCCAGATCCGGGCCCGGGTGCCCGACGCGGCGCTCGGCACGTCGAGGCACTTGTTGCCGTAGACGGTGAGCTGGTTGGACGAGTTGAGCGACCACTGCTGGTTGACGCCACCGTTGCAGTCCCAGATCTGCACGGTCGCACCGTCGCTCTGGCTGGCCCCGTTGACGTCCAGGCACCGGTTCGAACCCGCGCCGCGGATCTCACCCGTCGGGGTGCCGGGGTTGCCGACCGCGGTCACCGAGAGGTTGTCGAACTGGGCGGTGACGCCCTGGCCGGTGCCGTAGCCGATCTGGCCGGCGACCCAGGTGGAGTCGGACGCCGTGCCGACGGTGGTGCCGTCGATGGCGGCGGTGAGGGTGCTGCCGTTGAGCGTCAACGCCAGGGTGTGCCACCGCCCGGTGCCCAGGGCCGAGGTGTTACCGCTGGCCAGGGTGCGCCAGTTGCCGCTTGTGTTGTTGCTCCGGATGGACCAGGCGCCACCGTCGGTGACCCGGAAGTAGTACCCGTTGAGGTTCTGCGGACCCTGGTGGTTGTAGGTGTTACCGCGCCCGATGAGCTGCGCGTAGCCGGACTTCTCCAGCAGCACGTCCGAGGAGACCGTGTAGTTGCGCCAGGTCAGATCGCCCAGCAGGGTGAACGGATCGGCGTGGCCGGAGGTCCAGTAGATCGGCGCCTGCTCCGACATCTGCCGTACGCACTGCCCGGTGCGACCACCGGTGCAGCCGGCGATCTCGAACGAGCCCTGCTGGTCCATCAGGTACCGGGCCTCGCGGCCGGTGGCGTAGCTGTCGAAGTCGTCGCCGTACGGCAGCTTGAGGTTGCCCTGCGCCGGGCTGGCCGCCGTGCCCTTGCCCTGCCCGCTGGTGGTGGTGATGCTGTAGACGTAGCCGGGCTGGACGGTGAGCGAGAACCGCCCGCCGTTCGGGGTGATGTCGCTGCCCCGGACGAAGTGGTCGGCGGTGTTGTTCGACCGCACGTTCGTCGACCAGACCCGCACCGTGCCGGTGGACAGCCCACCGGTGACGGTGAAGTCGAGGGTCTGTGCCGCACCGGCGTCCATCGTCTCGACGATGGTGCTGTAGTCGCTGTTGTTCGTGGACTTCAGCGAGACGTAGCTGCCGTTGTTGCGGTTGCCGCCGAGGTAGCCGCTCGACGCGTCGAGGTAGCGCCAACCCGGCGCGGTGAACTGGGTGGTCTGCGCCATCACCCAGGCGTTCTTGCCGATGGAGTACGCCCCGGACCACGGCTGCTGGGCCACCGCGACGCCGGTGGTCGCCCACGGGATGTTGGGGGTGATGGCGGCGATGACGGGCCAGTTGATGTAGCCGGTCATCTTGCCGTCGATGTACCCCCGGTTGATGCCCCGGGCGAGCGCCTGCGCGCCGGCGTTGTAGTCGTCGGAGCCGTTCTCGCTGGCCCACAGCGACTTACCTGTGGACACCGCGTTGTTGGAGCTGGGGCAGCTGGTCTGGGCGCTGCGGTAGCCGCAGACGTAGTGGCTGCCGAAGACCTGCACGGCGTTGGCGAACGCCGGATCCCGCAGCGAGTCGTCGGCGGCGCCCCAGCCGAAGTCGTCCGAGGCGACGATCTTGACGTTGCTGTAGCCGCGGGAGTTGAGGGTCGAGCGCAGGTTCTTGTACCAGGTGGTGTTGTAGCCCTTCTCGTTCCACCCACCGAGGTAGTTGATCGTCAACCCGTGGGTGCCCGCGCAGTCCAGCCAGGCCACCAGGTAGTCGATCGAGTCGTTGGACCAGAAGTTGCCGTTGCCGATCCAGCCGGGCGCTCCCCAGGCCAGACCCGCCAGGGCGATGTTGGGGTTGCGCATGCGGGCCTGCTCCATCAGCCACCACTCGTAGCCCCGGTTGCAGTCGATGCTGCCCCGGGTGTGTTCGTGACTGGGCTCCGCGCCGGAGGTGGAGTTGGTGTCCCCGCCGATCTCCACCTTCATCAGCTGCATCGCCGCGCCGTAGCCCGGCTTGAACAGGTAGTTCAGGATGTCGCTGCGCTGCGGTTCCGGGTAGTCGATCAGCAGCCTGCTGTTGCCGCCGCCGCCACTGACCGCGCCGATCCCGTCCAGCGCCCGCCCACCGGACCCGCCGTTGATCGTGATGGCGGTCGCCGCCTGGGCGGGTGCGGGGAACGCGGTCAGCACGGCCGCCGCCGCGACCACCGCCCCCAGCACCGATGCCGTCAACCGGCGCGGACGCCACCGACTGCGTGCCCCACCGGCGTCGCCGGCGCTGCGCCGATGACTGTCTGCTCTGAACATCTGGCTCGCCTCCCCAGCCGGTCTCCGGCTCGAGGCGGTACGGCACAGGTCGGGCTGCCGTACCCCACGCAGCATGGAAATCGGCGACCATCAATGATAAGACATCACATGTCTAGCACCGCACTGCTCGCCGGTCAACGTCTTACGAAACGCCTTAGCTGCTGCTGATGGTGACCGCCACAGAAAGACGGCCACCGAATCCTGAAAAGATCAGACGAATACGCCGGCAGGCCGCCGGCCCGCGCCGCCACCGACATGGCAACGGCGCGGGCCGACGGCCCCCGGGGACACCTCCCGGTGTGGATCAGCCCGGCAGGACCACCTGGGCCGGGGTGGAGCGGTGGGTGGTGGTGCCGTCACCCAACTGCCCGGACATGTTGTTGCCCCAGCACCACAGGCCACCGTCGGTGCGTACGCCGCAGCTGTGGTAGCTGATGGCCAGGTTGGCCGTCCAGGTGGTCGCGGTGCCGACCCGGACCGGGGCGGACCGGTGGGTGGTGGTGCCGTCACCCAACTGCCCGAACCCGTTGTTGCCCCAGCACCACAGGCTGCCGTCGGTGCGCAGCGCGCACGACGAGTCGACGCTCGCGTCGACCCGGGTCCAGGTGGTGCCGGTGCCGACCTGGAGCGGGTTGGTCTGCACACCGGTGCCGCCGCCCACCTGGCCGTACCCGTTCTCGCCCCAGCACCACAGCGTGCCGTCGGTGCGGACCGCGCAGGTGTGCGCGTGCCCGGCCGTCACCCCGGCCCACGTGGTCGCGGTGCCCACCTGGGCCGGCGTCGCCCGGTAGCCCAGGATGCCGACACCGAGCTGCCCGTCCGTGCTGTCACCCCAGCACCACAGCGTGCCGTTGGTCTGGACAGCGCAGCTGTGCGCGTAACCGGTGGTGATGCTCGCCCAGGTGGTCCCCGTACCCACCTGCACCGGGCTGGTGGCCTTGGAGGGCGAGGTGCCGACGCCCAACTGCGCGTTGCGGTTCAGGCCCCAGCACCACAGCGTGCCGTTGGTCTGGACGGCGCAGGTGTGGTTGGCCCCGGCGCTGACGCCGGCCCAGGTGGTGGCGGTGCCGACCTGCACCGGGGTGCTCCGGCTCGTGGTGGTCCCGTCACCGAGTTGCCCGCTGTAGTTGCCGCCCCAGCACCACAGCGTGCCGTCGGTGCGGATCGCGCAGTTGTGGCTGGTGCCCGCGTCGACCCGGGACCAGGTGGTGGCCGTGCCGACCTGCACCGGGCTGGTCCGGTTGGTGGTGGTCCCGTCGCCGAGCTTGCCGCCGTAGTTGTCCCCCCAGCACCAGAGTGTGCCGTCGGTACGGATCGCACAGGTGTGCAGGTCACCCGCGGCGACCCGGGAGACCGGCGCGGCGGCGAACGCGGCGCTGGACGCACCCCGCTCCGCGGTGCCGACGCCCGCGACGGCCGCACCCGCCGAGAATCCCACGGCGAGCGCGGCGACCCCGAGGGACACCGCCGCCGTGGCGACGGCGGTGCGGGCTGTCCGTCGCCATCGGGCCCACAGCCGGCTGTTCTGCTGTTCGTTCATGTTCTGTTCTCCCCAGACAAACGTCGTTTTTCTGCACGGTGGAGCGGCGTCGCCCCGGCGGGTCGTCGTCGACCCACCGCGTACAGCAGTGACCCTATGCATTGAATTAAATCAATGCGAGATCTCGCCGGGACGCCGCCGCGCCTAGCGCTGTCCTCCGCTGACGTCCGCCGGGTTCAGCTCCGGCTCCATCGCTGGCTGGCCGCGCCGTTGCAGTCCCGGATCTGGGTACGCGTGCCGTTGGCCGTACCGTTGTTGACCACGTCCAGGCACCGGCCCGAGCCGACCCCGGTGATCGTGCCGTCGGCGTTGATGCGCCACTGCTGGTTGGACTGGCCGTTGCAGTCCCAGATGATCACCGAGCTGCCGTTGGCGGTGCTGGCGCCGTTGACGTCCAGGCACTTGTTACCGAAGACCCGCAGTTCCTGGGCGGCCGTCGAGGTCCAGTTCTGGTTGCTCTGACCGTGGCAGTCCCAGATGATCGCCGCCGAGCCGTTGGTCTGCGTACCACCGTTGACGTCCAGGCACCGCCCGGCGGACGTGTTGCGGACGGCGCCCGTGCCGGACGGCGGCGGGGTGGTCGGGTTGCCGGTCGGCGAGGCCGTCGGCGTCGGAGTCGGGTCGGTGCTGCCGAACTGGGTGAAGAACCGCCACACCTCGCCCTTGGTCCAGGTGCGGACGCCGCTGTCGCCGCCCCCGTCCACCGGGCCGGGGGTGTGCCCGCCGTCGAACGCGGCCCACACCACCGGGTAGCCGGAGCGGCAGCCGGAGTAGGTGGTGGTGATGTGGGTCAGGCTGCCGGCCCGCGGCTCGGGCGGGCTCTGCGCCGTACACCCGTTGTTGCGCACGAACGTGTCCCGCAGGGACCGTCCGGCGGAGACGTTGAGCACCGGGTCCCCGATGCCGTGGATGCCCATGTAGGCGATCGGCTGGCCACCGCCGCTGCACCCGCTGAGCTGCCCACCGGAGTAGACCGCGACGGCGCGGAAGACGTTCGCCCGGGAACAGGCGAGCGAGTAGCTCATGCCGCCGCCGTAGCTGAAGCCGAGGGCGAACAGCTGCGTGGTGTCGACACACAGGTCCGCCTCGATCAGCCGGACCATGTCGTCGACGAAGGTGACGTCCTGGCCGCCGGGGTTGGCCCAGCCGTTGCCGTTGCCCTGCGGGGCGACGAAGATCGTGCTGTTGTTCGCCTGCTGGCGCAGCCCGTAGTAGGACCAGGCCGCCCCGTCCGACCCACCCCCGTCGACGTCGTTGGCGGTGCCGCCGTTCCAGTGGAAGCCGAAGATCAACCGGTACTGGTGGTTCCGGTCGTAGTTGTCGGGGATCCGGAGGATGAAGCTGCGGTTCTGCCCGCTGCTCTGGATGGACCGCTGACCGCTGGTCAGCGTGGGTGCCTTGCCGCACCCGGCGGTCGCCGCGGCCGCCGAGACGTCGGCGGCCGCCGCCGTGCTTGTCGGGCCACCGGCCAGGGCCGTCGCGCCCACGGTGACGACGAGGACCGCCGCCGCCGCGAGAGAACCAAGGATGGGTCTACGCCTTGTCATGATGATGGGGGCTCCTGCCACTCGGCATGGACTGAGGTGAGGTACGGGGTGCCACGGCGATCCCGACGCGGGCCCGGCTGCTCCCGTTGACCGCACCCGCCAAGGACGGACACCGGGAACTGCGCGATGCGCCCACGACGCCGGCCGGCTCGTCGCCGCAGATGCCAGCCGCTGGTCTCGCTGCCCAGGCGGGACCGGCTGGTCGTCGAATCGATCGGTGGTCCCACACCCGCATGCGCCCGAACGCCACCAGGTCGACCGCTGGTGCCGGGGCACCGGGCTCGACGTCGAATCGATTCGGCAAGACCCTAGGTCGGAAAGTGAAACATGTCAATGCTGTGTCCGACGGGTTGCGGTCCGGGTACGCCTGCGGCGGATCCGACGGATCGCAGGTCAGGACGCCGACGGACGTCGGCTCCTCCGCAGCGGCCGGGCCCGCGACGCACCCACAAGGGCGGCGACGCACCCGCAAGGGCGGGGACGCACCGGAAGGGGCGACGCCCGCCGACCGCGCCGCCGTTCCCCTGCGGTGGTCCCCGGGGCCGGTCAGCGACGGCCCCGAGGACACCCGATCAGTTGCGCAGACTCCACTGCTGGTTGGTGCCGCCGTTGCACGACCAGAGGATGATCTTCGTGCCGTTGGCGGTGGCCGCGCCGTTGGCATCGATGCAGAGCCCGGACTGGGCGTTGGTCACGGTGCCGTTGGCGTTGAGGTTCCACTGCTGGTTGGTGCCGCCGTGGCAGTCCCAGATGATGACCGTGGTGCCGTTGGTAGTGCCCGCGCCGTTGGCGTCCAGGCACTTGCCCCCGGGCCCGGTCAACTGCTTGCCGGCGGTGTAGCTCCACTGCTGGCCGGTGCCGCCCGAGCAGTCCCACAACTGCACCTGGGTGCCGTTGGTGGTGCTGGCGTTGGGCACCTCGACGCAGCGGCCGGACTGGGCACCCACCAGGCGTCCGCCCTGCGGGCCGCTGCCGGTGCCGCCCTGCTGCCTGACGATCGAGACCGACTCGGCGGACCGGTTGCCCTGCGCGTCCACCACGAAGAGCCGGTACTCACCCTGCGTCGACGGCACCGCGATGGAGGTGGCGGTGCCGGCGGCCCTGGTCATCGTCGGGCCGGCGGTGAAGGTGGTGGTGCCGGCCGGGGCCAACCAGACCGTCCTGGCCGCGTCACCGGTGCTCCGGATCGGGATCGACGCCGTCGCGCTGGTGACGAAGGTGCTGGCCGGCAGGACGTAGTTCGGCAGGGAGAGGTTGCCCGCCGGGATGATGTCCCGGTACGCGTCCTCCAGGCCGGAGTTGGCCGCGATGCCGTACGCCGCCGCCGGCCAGACGTAGTCGGAGGAGACGAGGATGTCCTGGACCGTGCTGTTGGGCAGGTTCTTGTTTGAGACCTTGTTGATCGGGCCGTAGCTCTGCGTGATGCTCAGGTCGTGCTTGCGGCCGAAGTCGTCGGAATTGATCAGCCAGGTGATGTTCTTGTCCACACTCAGGACGTTGTCCCGGAAGGTGATGTAGGCCGAGCCCTCGTCCGGGTGCAGGCCGTACTTGTGACCGGACGGCACACCCTGGAGGTAGTTGTTGGTGATCGTCGTGCCCGGCTGGCTGCCAAGCGTGTAGATGGGTGCGGTGTCACTGAGCCGCTGCACCGTGTCGATGAAGTGGTTGTAGCTGATGGTGTTGTTCCGCGCGGTCGTGGTGGGCCGGTTCGGCGCGATCGAGCCCGACGACCCGTCGAAGTTCCACCAACCCCAGCCGAGCGTGATGCCCGACCACGGTGACTTCTCGATCCGGTTGCGCTGCACCGTCAGGGTGTCCACGAAGTACGCCGAGATGGGGCTGTGCCCGTTGAACAGCACCGCACTGTCGTAGAGGTAGTTGTTCTTGATGTCGATGTTCTTCGGCAGCCCCTCGACCTGCGGCAACCACTTCTCCCGGTTGGTCGATGTCCCGTCGCCGATGTAGACGTGCTGGGGGTGACCGACGGTGATCGCGGAGCCGGCGACGTCGTTGGTGAAGTTGCCTGTCAACTGGGTGCTCTGCACGTCGTTGACCATGTTGACGCCGTCCGCGCCGGTGTGCTGGATCCGGTTGCGCTCCAGCCGGATTCCGTCGGCGTTCTCCACCTGGACCATGCCGGGGGTGACGTCGACATTGCGGTAGTAGTAGTCGTGGAAGTTCTTCTTCGCGTACGCCTGCGCCCCGAGGTTGCCCTGCTGCGCCTGCTTGTAAGACGAGCCGGCGACGTTGAACAGGTTCCAGTCGGAGTGCTGCACGGTGAGCCCGGCGAACGTGAGGTTGCGGGCGTGGTTGCTCGTCGAGGTGCCGGCGATCCGCAGCAGGGTGGTCACGTTGTTCGGCGCGACCACCGACGCGGTCGCCATGTTCTCGGCGCTGGACTTGTAGTAGTAGACCGTCTTGCTGCCCTTGTCGAAGAAGAACTCGCCCGGCGCGTCCAGGAACTCGTAGGCGTTCATCAGTTTGTGGCTGCCGCCCGTCTGGGCGTTGCCGTTGAACGCGCCCTGGGCGATGGCGGCACCCGGCTGCTGGAACAGCGCCACCCGGTTCGCGCCGTCGGAACTCGTGGTCACCTGGCGGACCCCCACGATCGCGGTGGTCCAGGTGGTGGCCGTCTCGATCTCGATGTCGTCGGCGTTGCGGGGGACGGCGGGGAAATCGTTCAGGTTGTACTTCGCGCCGTCACACTGCGACCCCGACTCCCAGGCCCACGCGGCCTGCCCGGCGGTGATGTTGTACGTCCCGTAGCAGCCAGCCGAGCCGATCGTCTTCGACGCCATGAACGCCCGCTTGTCGTTGACATAGAGCGCCCGCAGTTTGTTGGCGCGGTCGAGCGGCGCCTTCCAGATGTTCCCGCTGTGCTGGGTCCACCCGGTGACCGGCACGCCACCGTCGAGCACCGGCGTCTCGTTGGGGTAGGCGGAATACATGACCCGGTAACCGTTGCTACCGGAGTCACCCGCCCCGAATTCGATCGTGCTGGTCACCGGATAACGACCACCACGCAGGTAGACCTGAATGTCACCGGTCATGTTCGCATTGACCGTGCGAACCACGTCCCGCGCGCGTTGCAGCGTCCTGAACGGCGATTGGACCGTGCCCGGGTTGGTGTCGTTGCCGTCCGGCGCGACATAGTAGGTTTCCTGGATTGCGGCCGAGGCCGGCAGTTGACTCCCGAGTACGGCCGGCAGCGCGGCCGCGACGAGCAGCGCGCTGGCCAGCAGCGACCTTCGCGCGGTGGAGAGGGCTGACTTCACGTGCGATTCCTTTCGCATGACGCCGACAGACATGTCCGCTGGACAGTCGTCCTGGCGATGCGACAACGAACCGCCATGCGAACATGGGCCGAGGCGCCGGGAGGCAGGGCGCGATCCCGGCGGGTTCGACAGTTGGCGGGTTCTTTGACGAGAAGCCGTGACAACACAGGCAAGGTCCACGTCGAGCGACAGGCACCGGCCGGCGGCAGTTCCCTGCCACCGGGAACTCCAGCCGTCCGCTCAACCGCTCTTGCCGGTAGTCACAGAATGCTGCCCTGAAGCGTAGGCGTCAGGGCAGCCGGGCGCAACTACCAATTGTCAACCACCTATTCGTAATCGTGACCGTACCGGGTGGTGCGCCCGGACCGACCACGGGCGGCCCGCCTCACCTCCGCCGGACGGGTGGGCGGGACGTGCCGCGCGGGCGGCAGCCCGACGCCTCTGCGGACCCGCCACCGCCGGCACGGCAGCGCCACGGCAGGTCGAATTCGGTCGCGTACGCCGCCGCCCCGGGGGGACGATACGGTGGTGTCCGGAGCACCCGAGGGATTCAGCTATCGCCTCCGTAAGAACGGCGACGTGGAGGTGCTGCACCACGGCCGCCCTGCCGCCGTGCTGCGTGGTGCGGCCGCAACCCGGTTCCTGACCGATGTGGACGACGACGATCCGCAGGAGTTGATGGCCCGCCTCACCGGCAACTACCGGCACGGCAACGAGCGGACGGCCAAACAGCACCCCCGCAACCGACGCCGGTGACGCGGCGGCGCCGCGGCCCGGCCCGTCACGTCCCCGGGCCCGGTGCCCTGGGACCGCACGGGCAGCCTGCGGTGGTGGGCGGCTTGCACGAACGGAGGACGCCGACATCGCCGACGGTTGCGTCGGCCGCGTCGCCCCCTCCGGCGTCGTACGACAGCACCACTTCGCCGACGCCGGATGCCGTCCGCACGCGGTCGCGGCCGACACCGACGGGGGCTGTTGGTCACCCTGTGGGCCTCGGGCCGGCGTCCGTCGAGGAGCTTGACGATACCCACGCTGGCCCGGTCCAGGTCGTCCCGGGGATCACCGTCCGGGCGGTGCGGGAAACCGGGCAGGGCGAACAGGAACACGAACGCGCTGTCCACCCCCTCGGTCTCGACCAGCTCCGCGCGGCACCGGCCCCGCTCGCGCCCGCGTTCGACGCCGCCGAGTGACGCCCCCGCCCTGAGGTCGACCCGCGCGCGGACCTGGCCTGTCCCTGCCGGCCCCCGGCGACGGGGTACGGGGGCCGGCCGGGCAACGACCGGGCCGACCCCCGTACCGCTCAGCGCCGGCGCACCGAGGCGGGGCTTCCCGGCCGACGCGGTGCCGGCCGACGGGAACCGGCCGGGCGGGCGGGCCCCACCAGGCTCCACAGGGACGCCCACTGGTGGGCGGTCAGGTCCTTGGGCAGGTGCTGCGGCCCCACCCGGTTGGCCCGTTGCCAATCCTGCTGATCCTTGCGGGCGATCCGCCCCGTCCGCTGAAGGATCTCCTGCAGCCCGTGCCCCTTACCGGTGAACACCAGCCGGACGAAGTCCTGGTAACCCCGCCGGTCGTCGACCAGCGGGGTGCCCCGACGCACCATCGAGAACAGCCCGCCGTCGACGGAGGGGGCGGGCCGGAAGGCGCGGGCCGGGACCCGGGAGTGCAGGTCGAAGTCGTACCACGGCCACCAGCTCGCGGTCAGCAGCGTCGCGCCACCGATGCCGGCCCGTCGGCGGGCCACCTCCCACTGCACCAGCAGCACCGCCGTGTGCCAGTGGGGCGCGGCGAGGAGGGTCCGCACGATGGGGGTGGTCACGTGGAAGGGGATGTTCCCGACGACCACGTGCGGATACTGGGGGAACCGGAGACTCAGGACGTCCCCGCAGACCACTGTGACGTTGTCGGGTACCTGCCGGCTGAGCCGCTTGGCACGCTTGGCGTCGATCTCCACTGCGGTCAGTTCCCTCCCCTGCCGACTCAGCGGCAGGGTCAGGGCACCGTCGCCGGCACCGATCTCCACGATCGGGCCGTCGGTCCGGGCGACGAGTTCGACGAAATCGTCGATCACCAAGCGGTCGACCAGGAAATTCTGGCCGAATTCGTGTCGCCCGGTGTGCTGGATGTAGGGCATGTGCGTGCTCCGCGAGTATCGTTTCGGAGCCGGTCGACGAGGAATGCCGCACCGGCAGTGACCCGATGGGCGGCGAAGCTCATCAAAAGGAACGATGAACTGCCGCTATGCGCGGCGGAGCCTCATGAAGCACACGACAACCATGACGGGCACTATACCCGACGCCTGAAACAGCGGTGCGGACGCGCCGGGAACCGGCTTTCTTCGGCACTGATCACCCCTCCCACCAGTCGATCTCCGTCAGCGGAGAAAACCCCGCCGGTCCCCCCAGCCATCGGCGACGTCGGTCTCCATCTGGTTCAGCCGCGCGGTGACCGCCTGGTCGAATCCGTCCAGGAAGTATTCGTCGCCGGGCTTCGCGACCACCGTTCCACCGCTGGTCACGAACGTCTCCACCACCTGCGCCAACGTCGTGCCGGGGGACACGGTGCCGATGCGATAGCGGTCCGCACCGGCCAGGCCCGGGAAGGCTGCCTCCCGGTAGAGGTAGACATCGCCAATGAGATCCACCTGCACCGATACCTGAGGGTGGGCGGCCGGGCGCATCGTCTCCGGTCGGATACGCACGAGCTGCACGTCGCTTCCGGTCATGAGACTGTTCAGGGCGTAGCCGTAGTCGATGTACAGGGTCGGCGTCCGCTCCGCCGCCTTCTCCCGGAACCGGTTCAGCTCGGTCTGGAGCTCGGCCCGCTCGTCCGGGGACAGCCTCCCGTCGGGCCGTCCGCTGTAGTCCTCCCGCAGGTTGATGTAGTCGAGCGGGCGGTCCGGCGCCGCCTCGTTGAGCTCGGCGACGAAGTCGACGAGCGCGCTCAGCCGCCCGGCGCGGCCGGGCAGGACGAGGTAGCTGAGGCCGAGCCGTACCGGCTCGTCCCGCTCGGCACGCAACTGCTGGAACCGCACGAGGTTCGCCCGTACCCGGGTGAAGGCCCCCTGCTTGCCGGTGGTCGCCTGGTACTCCTCGTCGGTCAACCCGTACAGCGACGTGCGGATGGCGTGCAGCTCCCACAGACCCCGCTCGCCCTTGAGCTTCTGCTCGGTCAGGGCGAACGAGTTGGTGTAGAGGACGATCCGGAATCCCCGCCCGGCCGCCCGGCTGACCAGTGCGCCGAGCCCGGGGTTGGTGAGTGGCTCCAGACCACCGGAGACGTACATCGCGTCGCGATTGTGCGCCGGGACCTCGTCGATGACGGAGGCGAACATCGCGTTCCCGTCGCCCAGCGCCGAGGCCTGGTAGCGGGCGCCGGTGACCCGCACGCAGAAGTGGCAGCGGAACATGCACGTCGGGCCCGGGTAGAGTCCGACAAGGTGCGGGAACATCGGCCTTCTGTCGAGCACCGCGTCGAACACGCCGGCCCTTTCCAGGCCGAGCACGGTGTTGGTCCAGTAGCGACCGGACGGACCGTTCTCCACGGCGGTTCGCAGCACGGGGATCCGGGCGAACAGGTCCAGCAGCCGCCCGAACCCGAGCCGGTCCAGGCCGATTTCGCGGCGGGCCTGCTCAAGGGGCAGGAAAGGCGTGTTTCCGTAGATGCGTGCCAATGCCACAAGTCCCTGGGCGGTGGCGCCGATCTCTGCGGGCGGCACGATTCCGGTGCCGGCGACGTCGTCGTACAGCGCGTGCACCGCCGCGGTCGGGTCGCTGCCGGGGACAGCGCAGGTCGCCACGGGATTCGATGCGGACATCTCTATGGTCATGGGCCCTCCCACACGTCCGTCCGGTGCCGTTCGGTCAACCGGGTGCCACCACGCTCTGTTCGTCGGGCCCGGCCTGCTGTTGCCACCGAGCGGTCAGTTCGAACCCCCGGGTGACCGCCATCCGCACGATGTTGCACACCCTGCGGATGTCCTCCCGGGAGATGGCGGAACCGGTCGGCAACGCCAGGACGCGCGCGGAGAGCCGCTCCGTGTGCGGCAACTGGACGTCCTGTCGCGACCGGTAGGGCTCCAGTTGGTGACAGGCGGGTGAGAAGTAGCGCTGCGCCACGACGTTCTCGGCCCGGAGCAGATCGAGGAGCAGATCACGGTGCAGGCCGGTGACGTCCGGGTCGATCTCGACGATCACGTACTGGTAGTTGCACTGCTCGTCCGGGGCGAAGTCGATCAGGCTGAGGCCGGGGATCCGGGCCAGCTCACCGCGGTACTGCTCGTAGTTGGCCTGGTTGTGGCGTGCCACCTCGGGGAACGCGTCGAGCGAGGTGAGCCCCATGGCGGCGGACGCCTCGCTCATCTTCGCGTTGGTGCCGCCGGCCGCGCTGGGACTGTGCAGGCCGATACCGAAGTTGGCCAGGGAGCGGACGCGGTGGGCGAGGTCGTCGTCGTCCGTGACGATCGCCCCGCCCTCGAAGGCGTTGACGACCTTCGTCGCATGGAAGCTGAACACCTCCGCATGGCCGAACCGCCCCACCGGTCGGCCCTGCGAAGTGCACCCGATGGCGTGCGCGGCGTCGAAGAACAGGCGCAGGCCCGCGTCGGCGGCGACCTTCTCCAGCGCGTCCACGTCGCAGGGGCGGCCCCACAGGTGGACGCCGAAGATCGCCGACGTACGCGGCGTGATGGCCGCAGCCGCCGCCTCGTGGTCGAGGCATCCGGTGCGCGGATCGATGTCGCAGAACACCGGTTCCAGCCCGAGCCAACGCACCGCGTGCGCGGTCGCGGCGAAGGTGAGCGACGGCATGATCACCTCACCGGTCAGCCCGGTGGCGTGCGCGAGCAGTTGGAGGGCGACGGTGGCGTTGCAGGTCGCCACGCAGTTGCCGACCCCGACCATGTCGGCGACCCGCTCCTCGAACTCCCGTGCCAGCGGACCGTTGTTGGTCAACCAGTCGTTGTCGAGCGCCCAGGACAGCCGGTCGAAGAGCCGGGCCCGGTCGATCCGGTTGGGTCGTCCGACGAGGATCTGCTGGAGGAAACTGGCGTGCCCTCCGAAGAGCGCCAGATCACCGAGGTCTCGCTTCATCGCCTGCCTCCCTCTGCGGGCCACAGCCTCGCCGACTCCGGAGCCGCCCCGGGCGGCGGCTGCTCAGGTCCTGGCGTACGCGCCGAGCTCGGCCGCCAGGTCGGGGGCAACCCGTGCCCGTAGCACGGTGCCGTCGGCCGTGTGCTCCTCGGCCAGCACCTCGCCGTCGGCGTGCACCCGGGCGACGAGGCTGCCCTCGACGTACGGGATGAGGACGTCGACCTGGACCTCCCGGTGCGGCAGCGCGGCCTCCAGCAACTGCCGGAGCGTGTCGATGCCCTGGCCGGTGCGGGCCGAGACGACGACGTGGTGCGGTTCGGCCTCCGCCAACGCGGCCAGGGCGGCCGGACTGGCCGCGTCGGCCTTGTTGATCACGACGAGCTCGGGTACCTCCGCCGCGTCGACGTCCCGGATGACCGCGCGCACCGAGGCGAGCTGCTCCAGCGGCGCGGGGTGGGCACCGTCCACCACGTGCAACAGCAGGTCGGCCTCGGCCACCTCCTCCAGTGTGGAACGGAACGCCTCCACCAGGTGGTGCGGCAGGTGCCTGACGAATCCGACGGTGTCGGTGATCGTGTAGCTCCGCCCGTTCGGGGTGGTGGCCCGGCGTACGGTCGGGTCGAGGGTGGCGAAGAGCGCGTTCTGCACCAACACGCTCGCTCCGGTGAGCCGGTTGAGCAGGGAGGACTTTCCGGCGTTGGTGTAGCCGGCGATCGCGACCGACGGGACGCTGTTACGCCGCCGCTCACGGCGCTTGAGCTCGCGGCCGGACTTCATCTCCACGATCTCCCGCCGGAGCTTGGCCATCCTCTCGTGGATGCGCCGCCGGTCGGTCTCGATCTTGGTCTCGCCGGGCCCCCGGGTGGCCATGCCCCCACCACCGGCCCCTCCGCCCATCTGCCGGGAGAGCGACTGACCCCAGCCACGTAGCCGCGGAAGCATGTACTGCATCTGCGCCAGGGCCACCTGCGCCTTGCCCTCGCGGGACGTGGCGTGCTGGGCGAAGATGTCGAGGATCAATGCGGTGCGGTCCACCACCTTGGCGTCGACGACCTCTTCGAGGCGTACCAGTTGGGCAGGGCTCAGCTCACCGTCGCAGATCACCGTGTCGGCTCCCGCCTCCTGGACGATGTCCCGCAGCTCCCGCGCCTTGCCGGAGCCGATGTACGTCGCCGGGTCGGGCCGGTCGCGGCGCTGGATCACCCCGTCGAGCACCACGGCTCCCGCGGTCTCGGCGAGTGCCGCCAGCTCGGCGAGCGAGCGTTCGGCCTCGTCGGCGGTGCCCGAGGTCCAGACGCCGACCAGGACGACGCGTTCCAGCCGCACCTGCCGGTACTCGACCTCGGTGACGTCGGTCTTCTCGGTCGACAGCCCGACGACCCGTCGCAGGGCGGCCCGGTCGAGCCGTGGACCGTCCGCTTCGGCGTCGGCGTCGTCCATCAGGGCGTCGGCCTTCACCGGGTGCGGGGAACGGTGCGCTGCGGAGGTCATCTGGCGTCCTTCGCGGTTCGGGTGCTCGCCTGGGGTCACGGACCGGTCCGGACCGCAGGATCCGGTTTCGGTCGACACCCGTCAGGCCACCGGGGATGCCCACCACGGAGGAAGGCTTCCGGTCTTCCTAGCAGGCTTCCGGATAGCGGCACCGGAAGCGAGGTTCGTCGGTCACACACTTCGCCGCGGTCGACGCCGCGATGTGTGCGGGCGTCACCGGGTCGGCGGGCGGTGTCCGGTCGCCACGGACGCGTGCGGGCCCGGCCGCGGTGGGCCCGGGATCGCCGCCGTCACCAAGTGTGTCACCGAGGCACCTGGGCAAGGCAGGCGTCGCCGGGCGATGGTGGGACCGGGGGCCGGGCCGGCCGTGGTCAGCACAGTCTGCCGTGGTCGGTATATCGTCCCACCCTCCGGAGAGGGGAGTGATGGTGCCGACGCTCGACGTCCGAGAGGAGGCGACCGCGGGCAGGTCCGATCCGGACACCGTGTCCCGGGTCTGCGCCGCCCTACTGGCCTCGCTGCCCCGCGCCGACCAGCGCCGCAAGGGCGAGCGGTACGTCCGGGGCCTACTCACCGCCTCCGGCCGCAAGACCATGCGCAACCTGGCCGCCAGCACCGACGATCCGGCGGCGGCGCAGAGCATGCACCACTTCATCAGTTGCTCCACCTGGGACTGGGCGGCCGTCCGCGCCGCGCTCGCCGGCCACCTGGACCGGACGCTGTCGCCCCGGGCCTGGGTGGTGCGGTCGATGCTGGTGCCGAAGACCGGTCGGCACTCGATCGGCGTGGAACGCCGGTACGTGCCCGCGCTGGGCGAGACGGTGAACAGCCAGCAGAGCTACGGCCTCTGGCTGGCCTCGGAGACCGTCGCCGCGCCCGTAAACTGGCAGTTGTCCATCGGTAGGGGCTGGCTGCAGGACAACCCCGCCCACGCGAGCGTTCCGGCCGACGAGGACGGCACGACCAGCGACGGCGCGGCGGTGCAGGCGGTGCTGAAGGCCGCGACCTGGGGGATCGGCCCCCGCCCGGTGGTGATGGACGCCCGGCACTCGGCGCTGCCCCCACTGGTCGAGGCGTTGACCACGGCGGGTCTGCCCTTTCTGTTGCGGATCAACGGCGGCTGCACCCTGCTGGCCGCCGGATCCGGCCCGCGCGAGAGCCGGATGGCCGCCGCCTCCGCCGAGCAGCTGCTCAGCCTGACGCGCGCCCAACGCCGCCCGGTGGAGTGGATCGACCCGGCCAGCCCCGGCGCCCGGCGCACCAGTCTGGTCGCACCGCTACGGGTGTACTGGCCGGGCCTGTCCGGTTCCCGCCCACCCGGTCCGTCCACCCCGGCCCCGCCGGGGGCGGCACGTGCCGCCGCGCCCGGACTCCCCCTCACCCTGCTCGGCAAGTGGCAGACGTACGAGCGCGGCGTACGGCAGATGTGGCTGACCAACATGACGGATGCCGGGTACGGCCCACTGCTGCGGCTGAGCAAGCTCACCCGTCGGGTCGAGACCGACTTCTCCTACGTCAGCCTCGACGTCGGCATCCAGGACTTCGAGGGCCGGTCATATCAGGGCTGGCACCGGCACGTCACCCTGGCATCCGTGGCGCACGCCCTGCGGATGCTGGACGGCGGCGCCGGGTAGGACGTACCGGCTGGTCCGGCTCCTGCGCCGGGCCGGGGCCCGGGTGGCCCCGGTCCTGGCGGAGCAGGCCACGGATCCGGTGCAGGCGCAGGGCGAGCTGCGTGTCCAGGGCCCGGTCCGGTTGCTGCCAGTCCCGGCCGAGCAACTGGGAGATGCGGTCCAGCCTGCGGGAGACGGTGTTCGGATGCAGATGCAGCATCTCGGCCGCCCGGATGCGGCTGCCCGCCGAGTCGAAGTAGGTCTGCAGGGTCTCCCTGAGGTTCGTGAGCCGGCGCTCGTCGTAGTTCAGTACCGGTCCGATGACCCGGTCGACGAAACCGGTGACGTCGTGGCCGCCGGCGACCAGCAGCCCGAGGAAGCCCAGATCCCGCGAGCAGGCCGCCCGGCCCTTCGCGTCCAACGCGTACAGGGCGTCGACGCACCGGGCCGCCTCCTGGTAGGTGCGGCTGACCGAGTCGGCGGTGTGCACCGGTCCGGCACCCCCGGCAGTGACCGGCAGGCCGAGAAGCCCACCCAGTTCCCGCGAGACGTCCCGGGCCCGGGTTCCCGGGTCGTCACCGGGCAGCAACAGCACCGCGTGGCCGTCCCGGATGACCTTCATGCCGTTCAGGCCGTGGGCGACGGCGACCGCCCGTTCGAACACCCGGGGCGAGGTCGTGCCCTCGGGACGGGCGACCACCACGACGTAGGGGCGGTCGAACTCGACGGACGTGCGGCGGCGGCGCTTCCCGCTGCGGTCCAGGTCCGGTCGCGGGCCGAGCAGGTCCTCCAGGAGCCTGTCGCCCGGCTGGCCGTGAACCCCGCCGTTCCTGGTCATCAGCAGCGCCACGGTCTGGGCGACCGCCGGTAGGGCCGCCGCCGGCTCGTCGTCGGACGTCTCGTCGGCGTGGAACAGCACACAGCCGAGGTCACCGGCGCGGGTCGCCAGGGGCACCACCCAGGAGCCGGTGGTCAGCCGACCGGGTCGGCCGGTGGCGTGGGCCTTCAGCCGCACCCGGGCCAGTTCCCGCTCGTTCGGGGCAGGGACGTCGCCGGCCGCCGCCAGCACGCCGTTGGCCCGGTCGCGGACGTGCAGGGCGCCGCCCAGTCGTCGCACGGCGCTGCCCACCAGGTCGTCGAGCTCGCCACCGTCGAGGATGAGCTGGACGAGTTCGGGATGGAGGCTGTCGGCGGTGCGGACCGCGTTCAGCTCGGCTCGGGCCCTGGCAGCCTCCTGCTGGGCCTGCTTGAGTTCGGCCCAGGTGTCGTCGAACAGCCTGATCCGCTCCACGGCCGTCGCCGCCAGATCGGCGAGCAGACGCAGCGACGCGACCTCGTCGGGGGCGAAGTGGCGGATCTGCCGGTGGCCGACGTGCAGGTTGCCGAGGTGCCGACCCTCGACGCTCAGGACCACCGACAGCACCGCGTGCAGCCCCTCCGCGCGGACCAGACCGTCGGCGGCCGGGTGTCGTTGGAGGCGCTCGTCGGTGAGGTGGTCCGCCGTCCAGGCGAGTGGCTCGTACGCCGCGGCGGGCACGACCAGCCCGTCGCGCCAGGGCAGCCGGTAGCCGCTGGTCAGCGCGGTGGCCGCCCCGACGGCCGAGGCGACGTAGGATTCGCCGGCCACGTCGTCGGCCAGACTGACGAACGCCACGTCCCCGGCGAGCAGCAACTGGGTCCGCCGCACGACCAGTTGCAGCCCGGCCTCCAGGTTCGTGGCCCCGGCGAGGTCACGGGCGGTGTCGACGAGGGCGGCCAGCTCCGCCTGCCGCTGACACCGCCTCCCGACGACCTCTCGCAGCTCCAACGCCAGCCGCTTGGCGATCATGACCCGGTCGAGCGTGGCCTGGTCCACGCCGTCCCGGTGCGCCTGGTGCACCAGTTCCTCGTACTGCGGCAGGGGTGCCTCCCTGGCCAGGAGTTCGAAGAATCGGAGTTCGTGGTCCCGCAGGGAAATGCTGGTGCCAGTCATGCGTCCAACCACCTCGCACACAACGAATAGCTGATTAGGGGGGCTCGATGGCAGTACAAGACCATCGATATGGTTACAGTAACCGGTAAACCCTGCAACTACTCGGAGTGATATTCGCTTCGCCCGGTAGGTATCCGGTTCGCCCCTGGCCGGTCGCCGGGCCGAGACGTCACGGGCAGCTCGTCAGGCCGGTGTCCGGAAGCGGTTGATCGCGGCGAGATGACGTTCCCGCAGTTCCGGGTTCCGGACCCCGAGCCCCTCGCGGGGCGCGAGCGCGAGCACGCCGACCTTCCCCTGGTGCAGGTTGTGCTGGACGTCGTAGACCGCCTGGCCGACCTCGTCGAGGGGGTAGCAGCGGGACAGCGTCGGGTGGATCTTGCCTTTGATCACCAGCCGGTTGGCCTCCCACGCCTCCCGGTAATTGGCGAAGTGCGTGCCGACGATGCGCTTCAGGGACATCCACAGGTAGCGGTTGTCGTAGACGTGCTCGAAGCCGCTCGTCGAGGCGCAGGTGACCACGGTGCCGCCCTTGCGGGTGACGTAGACCGAGGCCCCGAACGTATCCCTGCCGGGGTGCTCGAAGACGATGTCCACGTCCTCGCCACCGGTCAGCTCCCGGATGCGTCGGCCGAACCGCTTCCACTCCCGGGGGTTCTGGGTCCGCTCGTCGGACCAGAAACGGTAGTCCTCTGCGGCCCGGTCGATGACGGCCTCGGCACCCATCTGACGGCAGACCTCGGCCTTTCCCGGGCTGGAGACCACGCAGACGGGATTGGCTCCGCCAGCCAGCACGAGCTGGGTGGCGAACGCGCCGAGGCCGCCGCTGGCCCCCCAGACGAGGACGTTGTCGCCCTGCTTCATCCGGGCCCCGTTGCCGGAGACCAGCTGACGGTAGGCGGTGGAGTTGACAAGTCCCGGCGCGGCGGCCTCCTCCCAGGTCAGGTGGTCGGGCTTGGGCATCAGCTGGTTCGCCTTGACCAACGCGATCTCGGCGAGGCCGCCGAAGTTGGTCTCGAAGCCCCAGATCCGCTGCTCCGGGTCGAGCATGGTGTCGCCGTGGCCATCGGCGGACTCCAGCTCGACCGAGAGGCAGTGCGCCACGACCTCGTCACCCGGCCGCCAGCGGTTGACACCGGGTCCGACCCGCAGCACCACGCCGGCCAGGTCCGAACCGAGGATGTGGTACGGCAGGTCGTGCCGCCGGGTCAGCTCGGAGAGCCGACCGTAGCGCTCCAGGAACCCGAAGGTGGGCAACGGCTCGAACAGCGCCGACCAGACCGTGTTGTAGTTGACCGAACTGGCCAGGACCGCGACGAGGGCCTCCCCGGGGCCCAGCTCGGGGACCGGCACCTCCTCGGTGTGCAACGACTTGCGCGGGTCCTTCTCCCGGCGGGGAAGGCCCACGAACATCTCCGTCTCGTCCTTGTGCACCGTCACGGCCCGGAAGGAGGCGGGCAGCGGCAGGGCCGCCACCTCCCGCGCGCCGGACTCCTGGGCGAGGATCACGTCGAGTACGTGGTTCAGCTCGGGCGTGTCTGGCATCTGTTCCTCCAGCGGGTCGGTGGTGCGGGTCAGGGGCGCACCGGGAACGGGTCGTCAGGGGTGGACGCCGACGAACAGGCCACGGCCGGACGGGCCGGGCGTCAGGTACTCCGTCGTGAAACCCGCCCGGGCGAAGGCACGTTCGTAGTCGGACCGTTCGAAAAGGGTGATCAGGTGGCTCTCGTCGAAGTGCCGGACTCCCCCGCCGGGGCTGGCCACGAGGTAGTGCACGGTGATCCGGGTCGCGCCGCCCTCGCGTACCGAGTGGGAGACCCGGGAGATGGTGCGGCCGTCGACCTCCACCAGGCTCGCGCCCACGTACCCGGGGGTGAAGGTCTCCGGGAACCACCACGGCTCGACGATCGCCACCCCTCCGGGGGACAGGTGCGCGGCGAACCGGGCCAGGGTCGCGTCCAGCTCGGTCGTGGTGGCCAGGTGCCCCACCGAGCTGAACATGCAGGTGATGACGTCGTAGCGGTGCCCCAGGTCGAACGTCCGCATGTCGCCGAGGTGCAGGGCCGCCCCGGGGTTCCGCTGCTGGGCGATGCTCAGCATGTCCGGGGCCAGCTCGATGCCGCCCACGTCGTCGAAGAGGCCGGCCAGGTGCCGTAGGTGCAGCCCCGTGCCGCACGCCACGTCCAGCAGCGTCCGGGCGTGCGGCCGGCGGGACCGGGCCAACGCCTCCAGCTCCGCCGCCTCCGCCGCGTAGTCCTTGCCCTTGCCCTGGTAGATCAGGTCGTAGACCTCGGCGATGGCGTCCGCGTACATCATGGACATCAGTCCTTTCGGGGGTGGTCGGTGGCGGCGCCGGCCGACCGGCCGGACCGGTCGTCGGCGACGAGGCGTTCCAGGATGCGGACGACCTCGGCCGGCGAAGGCTCGGCGCGCAGCTCGTCGCGCTGGCGGCGGGCCGCGGCGGCGATCGACGGGTCGTCGAGGATGCGGGCGACCGCCGCCCGCAGGGTCGGGGCGTCGAGCTGCTCCGGCGGGATCGAGATCCCCGCGCCGAGCCGCTCGGCCTGCTGTGCCTTGAGCGGGGCGTCCCAGAGCGACGCGATCATGATCTGCGGTACGCCGTAGAGCATGGCCGTCGACCAGGTGCCCGCCCCGCCGTGGTGGATGATCGCGACACAGGTCGGCAGCAGCACGTCCAGCGGCACGAAATCACACACCCGGACGTTGTCCGGCAGGTCGCCCAGGTCCTCGCGCTGGGCGTCGCTGAGCGTCGCGACGACCTCGACGTCCAGGTCACCGAGGGCACCGAGCAGTTCCTGGAAGGAGACCACGTCCCTGCCGTACGTCTCCCGGGCCGACACGCCGAGGGTCAGGCAGACCCGCGGCCGGTCGGCCTTGGCCACCCACTCCGGCACCACGGACGGGCTGTTGTACGGCGTGTACCGCATGGCCACCCGGCGCCCCGGTGCGGGGAGACGGGTGCTCTCGGCGGTGGGATCGATGGTCCACCCGCCGGTGACCAGGGTCTCCACCTCGTCGTCGCCGAGCTGGCAGCCGTACCGGTGCAGGGTGCAGCGCAACCACTCGGCCATCGGGTCCTCGCGCTGCTCGACCGGCCGGCGCGCCAGGCTCTCGGTGAACAGCCGCCGGGCGTTGCCGACCACGTCCGGCCCCCAGAGCAGCCGGGCGTGCGTCGCACCGACGACCCGCGCCGCGACCGGCCCGGAGTAGGTGAAAGGTTCCCAGATCACCAGGTCGGGCTGCCAGGACCGGGCCAGGGCGACCGTGTCGTCCATCGTGGAGTCGCCGTTGAGCGGCGCGAAGCACAGCGCGGTGAGCATGGTCTGCTGCCCGAGCAGGTACTCCGGGGTCAGCACCTCGGGGCGGGTCTCGGTGAAGTCCAGTCCCCGCTGGTAGGGCATCAGGTCGCCGCCGACCTCGGTGAGCAGGTCGATGATCGCCTGGTCGTCGCCGACCGGCACCGCGGTCAGCCCCGACCGCACGATGGTGTCGGTGAGCGAGGGCTGACTGGCCACCCGTACCTCGTGACCGGCCGCGCGCAGCGCCCAGGCCAACGGCACCAGGCTGTAGTAGTGGGTGTTGTGCGCGAAGCACGTGATCAGGACGCGCATCGGATCGCCTCCTCCGGCGCCTGGCGGTCGTCGGACCGGTGGCCGCCGTTCCCGGTGCGGGCGACCGGGAAGCGGGCGTGGCCGAGCAGGACGGGTGAGCGTCGCCACCGCACGCCACCGGACGACTGCCGCAGCGTGGGGAGCGCCTCGGCGAGGGTCCGCAGGGCAGTCGTGACGACGAGCCTGATCAGCGGCCCGGCATTGGCAAGCTGCGGCAGCCCCACCACGTCGCGGTCCGGCGAGCCCGACCCGCCGGGGTCGAACCCGTCCCGGTGCGGGGCGGTCGCCGTCTGCGGTCCCCGGTTCGCCATGGCCACCAGCACGACCAGGTGGCTGTCCGCCGGGAGGAACTGCCCGCCGAGGGTGACGTCCCGCTGCACGACGCGGCTCTCCAGGCGCACCGGCGGAAAACAGCGCAGGGTCTCCTCGACGACGGCGGCGGACCGGTCCGGGTCGCCGCGGAGCAGGGCCCACTGCCCGGGGCGGTCCAGCAGCGCCCGGACCGCGTTGCAGAGCAGGGTGGTCGCCGGTTCGGCCGCGCCGACCGCCAGCGCGAGCGCGGCGGCCGTCCGGTCGTCGGTCGGCAGCGCCACCCCGGAGCCGGCCGGGTACGGGGACGGCGGTTCGGCCCCGACCGGGGACCGGGTAGGCGGCGGGGGCGGCACCTCGCCCAGCAGGTCGGTCAGCTCGGCGGTGGCGGCGACGACGGTGAGGGCGTTCGCCACGGTCTGCGGGCACAGCCGGCTGTCCAGCGTACGGCCGGCGGCGGTGAGCGCCCCCTCGAAGCGGTCCCGCCGCCCGGCGGGCACCTCCAGCAGGTCGGCCAACACCGAGGCGACCAGCCGCCGGGCGAGCACGGCGAGGTCGAACCGCTCCCCGAGCCCGTCGAGCAGGGCGGCTGTGGTCTTCTCGACCCGGGCACGCACCCCCGCGGCGTCGGCGCGCAGGACCGGCCCGCCGAACCCGGCCAGCGCGTCCAGCCGCCGCCGGGCCTCCGGCCCGTGGTCCAGAGCCGTACCGGCCAGTGGCAGGTCCCGCTCGCCGGGCCGCTGCCCGGCGCGGGTCAGCCAGCCGAACCGGTCGTCGGTCAACACCTCCCGGGCCACCGTGGCGTCCCCGGTCACCCAGGTGTCCAACTGCTCGCTGCGGAACAGCGGCTGGGCGGCCACCCGCTGCTCGTACGGGGTCGGGTCGTCGGTCTCCGCGCGCAGGATCAGTGCGTACGGGTCGCCGTGGTTGCCGGCGAACCACTGCGCGGCGCGGGTCAGTTGCAGCCGGCGGGCCCAGGTCGCGGGATCCCCGTCGGGCGGGACTGTGGTCATGCGTTCTCTCCTGCTGTCGTCGGGTTCGCCGGGACGGACGGAACCGGTGTACGGGTCACGGAACGCGGGGCGGACACACCTCGTCGAGCCACTTGTGCACGGTCGCGGCGGTGGCGGGGGCGTGCTCGGTCATCATCGAGAAATGGGTGCCGGGCACCTCGGCGCTGGTGTGCGCGCCGTCGAAGCGCGACCGCCAGTCCTGCCGGGGGTCCGGCCAGGCACCCACCGGCTCACCGGCGTACAGGTGCAGCACGGGTGCCCGGGTCGGCCGGGGCGCCCAGTCCAGGAGCAGCCGGTGGTACGCGCCCATCGCGGTCAGCCGTGTGTCGTCGACCGGGACGACGGAACGCTCGGCGACCCAGGCCAGCATCTCCTCGCGCCATACCCCCATCGCCCCCGGTGCGGCGGGCGTGTAGATGTCCATCAGCACCAGCGCGTCGGGGCCGGCGCCCCGCGCCTCCAGGCGCAACGCCAGCGCGTGCGCCAGGTTCGCCCCGGCCGAGTGGCCGACCAGGACGAAGGGCTTCCCGGCGCGGTGGGCCAGGACGGCGTCGGCCTGGACGTCGAGCAGCACGTCGAGGCCGGCGGGCAGCGGCTCGCCGGGCAGGAAGCCTGGCTGCGGAAGGACTGCGACGTCCCGGAGATCGGCCAACGCGGCGGCGAACGCCGTGAACTCCCGGGGACCGGACGCCGCAGCCGTGCCCGCGCAGCAGATCAGCGGGGGACCACCCGCCCCGGTGCCGAGCGGGACGAGGCCCGGTGGCTCGACCAGTTCGTCGGCAGACCGGAACACCGGCCGGAAGGTGGCGACGGTGCCGAGAACCTCCACCGCCTCGGCGGCGCGCCCCGTGCCGACGGCCCCCCGGTACATCTCGACCAGGGCGCTTGCCGCAGCCGGCACGGGTGGCCCGCCCGGCGCGTCGGCGAGCAGGCCGTGCAGGTGCGCCGCGAGCGCCCCGGGGGTGCCGTGGTCGAACAGGACCGGGGCCGGGAGGCTCAGGCCGGTGGCCTCACCGAGCCGGCGGCGCAGTTGGACGGCGGCGAGCGAGTCGAAGCCGAGGGCGGGAAACTCCGCGTCGGCCGGTACGTCGTCGATCCCGTCGTATCCCAGCACACCGGCGGTCTCGGCGCGGACCAGCGCCAGCAGTCCGGCGCGGTCGGTGGCCACGGTGGCCGGTCGGGGAGCGGGCGGCTGCCCCCGGTGCGCCGGGCCGGCCGGATCGCCGCCCCCGGTCGGCAGCTCGGCGAGCAGCGGGGCGGGACGCGCGGCGGCGAAGCCGGCCGCGAACCGGGCCCACTCCGTGTCGGAGACCGTCACCCCGGTCTCGTCGGCGTCCAGGATCTGCCCGAGGGCGGCGAGGGCCGCCGCCGGGGACATCGCCCGGACGCCCCGACGGCGCAGGTACTCCTCCCCCGCGCCCGCTCCCATGCCGGGCCCGCCCCAGACCCCCCAGGCGACGGAGGTCGCCGGCAGCCCTGCGGCGCGACGGCACTCGGCGAGCGCGTCGAGTGCGGCGTTGGCCGCCGCGTACGCGCACTGCCCGCCGCTGCCCCACACCCCGGCGGCGGAGGCGAAGGTGACGAAGGCGTCCAGGTCGCCGGCGAGTTCGTGCAGGTTCACCGCCCCGGCGACCTTGCCCGCGCAGACCTGCGCGAACAGCTCCGGAGAGGTCTCGCGGAGCGGCGACACCTGGGGCACGCCCGCCGCGTGGAACACGGCGGTGAGCGGCACGGCGGAGGGGATCCCGGCGAGCAGGTCGGCGACGGCCGCCCGGTCGGCGACGTCGCAGGCGGCCACGGTCACCTCGGCACCGAGCGCGACCAGCTCCGCCCGCAGGGCGGCGACCCCGGGGGCGTCCCCGCCCCGGCGGCTGGTCAGCACGAGGTGCCTGGCGCCGTTGCGTGCCAGCCAGCGGGCCGTGTGCGCGCCGAGTGCGCCCGTACCACCGGTCACCAGGACCGTGCCGCGTGGGCGCCAGGCCCGCACGGCCCGAGGCGTGGGCGCGGGCACCAGCCGCCGGGCGTACCCGACCGCACCGCGGACCGCGACCTGGTCCTCCGGGCCGCGGAGCGCGTGCCGCAGCAGGTCCCAGTCCCGGTCGTCCGGGTCGACCGGCAGGTCCACCAGGCCACCCCAGGACCGGGGAAGTTCGAGCGCGGCCACCCGGCCGAAGCCCCACAACTGGGCTCCGGCGACAGAGGGGGACTCGTCGGGCGTCACGGCGACCGCCCCCCGGGTCACGCACCACAGCCGCGCGGAGGTCCCCAGGTCGGTCAGGGTCCGGGCGAGGGCCAGGGTGGCCAGCACCCCGCCGGGCACCGGGGCGGACCGGGGGGACACCCGGTCGTCGAGGCCCAGCAGGCAGAGCACCCCGTCCGGCCCGCCACCTGCGTCGGCGGCCCCGGTCAGCAGGGCGGCGAGGGTGTCCCGGTCCGCGTCGGCGGCGTCGACCGTCAGCCGGGTGACCGTGGCCCCACCCCGACGCAGGGTCCGCTCGGCGGCGTCGGCGAGCGACGCGACGCCGTCGTGGGCGGGGACCACCAGCAACCACGCCCCGGCCACCGTCCCCGGCCCGGCCCCGACCGCCGCTTCGGCTCCGCTCCCCGCCGCCGGCCCGGTCCCGGCCACGGTCGGCAGCAGCCGCCAGGCGATCCGGTACCGCCAGGCGTCGGCGGGGCGGGCCGACGGCGGGCCCGGCGACAGCCAGAAGCGTCGGTGCTGGAAAGCGTACGTCGGCAGCTCGACCCGGCGTGCGCCGGTGCCCGCGAACACCCGGGACCAGTCCAGCTCCACACCTGCGGCATAGGCAACGGCCAGGGCGGCCAGCAGGGTGGCGGGCTCCGGCCGGCCGGGCCGCAGCAACGGCGACAGCAGCACCTCCCCGGTGGGTCCGAGACACTCCTCGGCCAACGCGCACAGCACCCCGTCCGGGCCGAGGCCGACGAAGACGGTGGCCCCCCGGTCGCGGGCGGCCCGCACCCCGTCCCGGAACCGGACGGGCCGGCGGACGTGCCGGACCCAGTACCCGGGGTCGCACAGCTCGTCGGCGGTGGCGAGCCGACCCGTCACGTTCGACACCACCGGGATCGTCGGGGCGTGGTACGTGAGGCCCCGCGCCACCCGTCGGAACGGCTCCAGCATCGCGTCCATCCGCGGGGAGTGGAACGCGTGGCTGACGTTGAGCCGTCTCGTCCGGTGGCCCAGGTCGGCGCACCGGGCAGCCACTGCCAGCACCGCTTCCTCGTCGCCGGACACCACGACCGCGCGTGGGCCGTTGACCGCCGCCACCGCGACCCGGTCCCCGTCGAGCAGCGGCCCGACCTCCTCCTCGGCGGCCCCGATCGCCACCATCGCGCCGCCGGGCGGCAGCTCGCCCATCAGCCGGCCCCGTGCCGCGACCAGCTCGCACGCGTCGTCCACGTCGAGTACGCCGGCCACGTGCGCGGCCGCCAGTTCGCCCACCGAGTGGCCGAGCAGCACGTCGGGTCGGACCCCCCAGCCGTGGACCAGTCGGAACAGCGCCACCTCGACGGCGAAGAGGGCGGCCTGCGCGTAACGGGTGCCGTCGAGCAGCCGCGCGTCGTCCGATCCCGGCTCGGCGAAGAGCACCCGCAGCAGCGGACGGTCGAGGTGCCGGTCCAGCCGGGCGGCGAGCTGCTCCAGGGCGTCGGCGAAGGCGGGAAAGGCCCCGTACAGTTCACCCGCCATCCCGACGTGCTGGCCGCCCTGCCCGGCGAAGAGGAACGCGGTCGCGCGGTCGCGACGCGCGGTGCCCCGGACCACGCCCGCCGCCGGCCCGCCGGCGGCCAGCGCGTCGACGGCGCCGAGCAGGCCGTCGCGGTCGGCGGCCACCAGCACCGCCCGGTGCTCCAGGGCGGCCCTGGTGGTGGCCAGGGAGAACCCCACGTCCAGCGGGTCCACGTCGGGGTGCGCCGCGAGGTGCGTGCGCAACCGGCCCGCCTGGGCGCGCAGCGCCGCGTCGGTGCGGCCGGAGAGCACCCACGGCACCAGCGGCAGGCTCCTCGTGGGGGACTCCGGGTCGACCGGGGCCGGTGGTGGTTGCTCGACGATCACGTGCGCGTTGGTGCCGCTCACCCCGAACGCGGAGATCCCGGCCCGGCGGGGCGCTCCGGGCGTCGACGGCCAGGGCACCGCCCCGGTCGCCACCCGGACGACACCGGCGGACCAGTCGACAAGCGGGGTCGGGACGTCGGCGTGCAGGGTGGGCGGGACCGTACGGGCCCGCATCGCGAGGAGCATCTTGATCAGGCCGCCGACACCGGCCGCCGCCTGGGCGTGCCCGATGTTCGACTTCAGCGAGCCGAGCCAGAGCGGCCGGTCCGGGCTGCGGTCGGCGCCGTAGGTGGCGATCAACGCCTGTGCCTCGATCGGATCGCCGAGCCGGGTGCCCGTGCCGTGCGCCTCGACCGCGTCGATCTGGTCGGCACCGAGCCGGGCGTCGGTCAGCGCCTGCCGGATGACCCGCTGTTGGGCGGGGCCGCTCGGGGCGGTCAGCCCGTTGCTGGCCCCATCCTGGTTGACGGCCGAACCCCGGATCACGCCCCGCACCCAGCGGCCGTCGCGGACCGCGTCGGAGAGCCGTTGCAGGACCAGCACGCCGACGCCCTCCGCCCAACCGGTGCCGTCCGCGCCCGCCCCGAACGCCCGGCAGCGACCGTCCGCCGCGAGCCCCCGCTGCCGGGAGAACTCCACGAACGCCGCCGGGTCCGGCATCACGGCGACCCCACCGGCCAACGCGAGCCCGCACTCGCCCCGGCGCAGCGCCTGCACCGCGAGGTGCACCGCCACCAGGGAGGACGAGCAGGCCGTCTCGACGGTCAGGGCCGGCCCCTCCAACCCGAGCAGGTACGAGATCCGTCCGGACAGGACGGCGTCGGCGCTGCCGGTCAGCCGGAAGCCCGCCGAGCCCTCCGGCACCTGACCGGCGTCGGCCGCGTACCCCTGGTGGGCCGCACCGACGTACACCCCGGTACGGGAACCGCGCAGGCTGTACGGGTCGGTACCGGACCGCTCCACCGCCTCCCAGGACACCTCCAGGAGCAGCCGCTGCTGGGGATCCATCACCATCGCCTCGTGCGGCGAGATCCCGAAGAACGCGGCGTCGAAGTCACCCGCCCCGGCCAGGAACCCGCCCTCGCGGCAGTAGGTGGTGTTCCGCGACTCGGGATCCGGGTCGTACACGGCGTCCACGTCCCACCCGCGGTCGACGGGGAAGTCCCCGATCGCGTCCGTACCCGCCTCGACCAGTCGCCACAGGTCCTCCGGCGAGGACACCCCGCCGGGGTAACGACAGGCCATGCCGACGACGGCGACCGGCTCGTGCAGGGCGGCGAGCAGCTCGTGGTGCTGTCGACGCAGCCGCTCCGTCTCCTTGACCGAGACACGCAGCGCCTCGATCGCCTTGTCGGGGGGCATGACCATGGGCGGGCTCCTTGAGGGGAGGAAGAGCGGGTCAGGAGTCGGCGTTGTCCAGCACCCGGCGCACAAGTTCCTCCGGATCGAGTTCGTCGATGGCATCGCCGAAGGCCGGCTCCGGCCCGTCCGGCACCGCGTCGGCACCCAGCCCGGCCAGCGCCAGCAGGCCGTCCAGCAGGCCGGCGTCACGCAGCCGGGCCAGCGGCAGGTCGGCGAGGGCCCGGCGTACCTCGGCCTCGCCCGGGTCGCCGCCCGTCGACGTGGGGTCGAGCAGCCCGGCCAGGTGCCCGGCGACCGCCGTCGCGGTGGGATGGTCGAAGACGAGGGTGGCCGACAGTGGTACGCCGACCGCCGCCCCGAGCCGCCTGGCCAGGTCGACGGCGGTCAACGAGTCGAATCCGATCTCCCGGAACGCGGCGTCGGGGCCGACGTGCTCGGGCCCCGGGTGACCGAGGACGGCGGCGACCTGCCGGCGTACCAGGTCGAGCAGGCTCCGGCGGCGTTCGTCCGGACTCGCGGCGGCGTGCCAGGCCGACAGGTCGGTGCCCTCGGGCACGGCGTCGGCAGGCGCCGCGCGGGCCTCCAGCAGGTCGCCGAGCAGCGGGCTGGCCCGGAAGGCGGTGAACCCGGCCGTGAACAGCGGCCAGTCCACGTCGGCCACGGCGACGAAGGTCTCGTCCCGGTCCAGGGCGGCCAGGAGGGCGGCCACGCCCCGCTCGGGAGGCATCGGCCGCAGACCCCGGCGGCTCAGGTACTCCCCGGCGTCACCCTCCCCCATACCTCCGGAGCCCCACAGGCCCCAGGCGACGGAGGTGGCGGTCAGCCCGGCGGCGCGCCGCTGTTCGGCAAGCGCATCGAGGGCCGCGTTGGCCGCCCCGTACGCGCTCTGCCCGCTGCTGCCCCAGACGCCCGCGTTGGACGAGTAGAGCACGAACGCGTCCAGGTCGTACCCCCGGGTGAGCTCGTCGAGGTGGCGGGCCCCGGCGACCTTCCCGGCGAACACCTCGGCCACGTCGGCGAGCCCGGTCCCGCCGATGGGCATCGAGTGCGCCACGCCCGCGGTGTGGAAGACCGCGCTCAGCGGTGCGTCGGCGGGCAGTCCGGCGAGCAGCTCCGCCACGGCGGCCCGGTCGGCGACGTCGCAGGCCGCGACGGTCACCTCGGCACCCAGCGCCCGGAGTTCCCCGGCCAGCTCGGCCGCGCCGGGGGCGGCGGCCCCGCGTCGGCTGGTGAGCACGAGGCGCGCGGCCCCGTCGGCGGCCAGCCGGCGGGCCACGTGCGCGCCGAGCGCGCCGGTGCCGCCGGTGACCAGGACGGTGCCCCTGGGCCGGTACCTCCGCTTCGCGGGAAGGGCGGGAGCGCGCCGGAGCCGGCGGCCGTACCCGACCGGGCCGCGCAGCGCGACCTGGTCCTCCTTCCCGGCCAGCACGTCCACGAACGCCTCCCACACCGGGCCGTCCAGGTCGACGGGCAGGTCGACGAGCCCGCCCCAGGTGCGGGGCAGTTCGAGGGCCGCGACCCGGCCGAACCCCCAGACCTGCGCCTGGTGCTGGTCGGCGGTCTCGTCCGGCCCGACGGAGACCGCGCCCCGGGTGACGGCCCACAACCGGACGGCCGGCAGGGCCTCCGCGACGGCCTGGGTCAGCAGCACCGTCGCGGCGACGCCGACGGACACGGCCGGATGGTCGGGGTGCGGGCGACGATCGGTGCCGAGCAGGGACAGCATCCGGGTCGGCCCGTCCGCACCGGCTGCCCCGGTGAGCAGCGCCGCGTACCCGGCCCGGTCGGTGCTGGTCGGCTCGACGGTCACCAGGCGTACCTCGGCACCCCGCGCAGCGAGTGCGCCGTGCACCGCCTCGACCAGCTCCGTCGCCTGCTCCGGGCCGGCGACCAGCAGCCACCGGCCGGTCGGCGCGGCACCTGTGCGTTCCAGCCGCCGCCAGCCCACCCGGTAGCGCCAGCCGTCCCCGGCCGGGCCGGAGTCCGCCTGCGCGGCGGGCTCCAGCCAGTAACGCTGCCGCTGGAACGCATAGGTGGGCAGGTCCACGGCGACGCGCGCGGCCCCGGCCAGCGCCCGGGACCAGTCCACGGCCACCCCCTGGGTGAACGCCTCGGCTGCCGAGGTCAGGAGCCGGTCCAGGCCGCCCGCCCCCCGGCGCAGCGACCCGACGGCCACCACCCGGACGCCGACGTCGTCCCCCAACTGCTGGATCCCGGGTACGAGGACGGCGTGCGCGGCGACCTCCACGAAGGTACGGTGCCCGTCGTCGAGCAGCACCCGCACGGTCTCCTCGAAGCGGACCACGCCCCGCAGGTTGCGGTACCAGTAGCCGGCGTCCAGGCCGGCGGTGTCGATCCGCCCGCCCTGCACCGTCGAGTAGAAGGGCACCTCCGCCGGACGCGCGTCGACCGGGCCCAGGACGGTGAGCAGCTCGTCGCGCAGCCGGTCCACCTGCGTCGAGTGGGAGGCGTAGTCCACCGGCACCCGCCGGACCCGGACGCCCTCGGCCTCGAACGCCTCGACCAGCTCGGTGACCGCGTCGGCGGCACCGGACACGACTGTCGACCGTGGCCCGTTGACGGCCGCGACGTCGAGCCGGCCGTCCCAGGCGGCCAGCCGCCCCGCGACCTCCCCGACGGGCAACTGGACGGACGCCATGCCGCCGAGGCCGGCGAGCACCCGGCCGATGACCTGGGCTCGCAGCGCGACCACCCGGGCGGCGTCCGGCAGGGTCAGCGCACCGCAGACCACCGCGGCGGCGATCTCGCCCTGGGAATGGCCGACCACCGCGTCCGGCTCGACGCCGAGCGACCGCCACAGCTGCGCCAGCGACACCATCACCGCCCACGAGACGGGCTGGAGCACGTCGACGCGGTCCAGCGGCGGGCTGCCGACCGTGCCCCGGACCACCTCGCCGAGCTTCCAGTCGGTGTACGCCGACAGCGCCTGCTCGCACCGGTGCATCGACTCGGCGAACACCGGTGACCGGTCGAGCAGGTCGGCCCCCATGCCGACCCAGTGCGTCCCCTGCCCGGGAAAGACGAAGACGGTACGCCCGGTGGGCGCGGCGACGCCGGTCGTGACCGCCGGTCCGGGTTCGCCACCGGCCAGCAGATCGAGCGCGTCGAGCGCCTGCGCCCGTCCGGTGGCCGTCACCACCGCCCGGTGGTCGAACGTCGAACGTGCGGTGGCCAGGGCGAAGCCGGTGCCGGCGAGGTCGGTCTCCGGCGCGGCAGTCAGCAGGTCACGCAGCCGGCGGGCCTGCCCGGCCAGCGCCGGCTGCGACCTGGCGGACAACACCAGCGGTACGACCGGCGGCGGGTCGCCGACGGGCCGGGTGTCGACGGGCGGGGCCTCGTCCGCAGCGGCGGTGTTCTCGGGGGCCTGCTCCAGCACCACGTGCGCGTTGGTGCCGCTCACCCCGAAGGAGGAGACCCCGGCGCGACGCGGACGGCCCGTCTCCGGCCACGGGGTCCGCCCGCGCAGCAGGGCCACCTGGCCGGCGGACCAGTCGACCTCGGTGGTCGGGGTGTCCACGTGCAGGGTCGGCGGCAGGATCCCGTGCCGCATCGCCAGCACCGCCTTGATGACCCCACCGACCCCGGCCGCCGCCTGGGTGTGACCGATGTTGGACTTCAGCGAACCGAGCCAGAGCGGACGGTCGGCGGGACGGCCGGCGCCGTACACGTTCATCAGGGCCCGGGCCTCGATCGGGTCACCGAGCCGGGTGCCGGTGCCGTGCGCCTCGACCACGTCCACGTCCGCGCCCGTCACCCGGGCGTCGACGAGCGCCTCGCGCAGCACCTTCTCCTGCGCCGGGCCGCTGGGCGCGGTGAGACCGTTGCTCGCCCCGTCCTGGTTGACCGCCGTGCCGGTGACCAGGGCCAGCACCCGTCGCCCGTGGCGGACGGCGTCCGACAGTCGCTCCACGACCAGCATCCCGACCCCCTCGGCCGGCCCGAACCCGTCCGCCGAGTCGGCGAACGCCTTGCACCGGCCGTCCGGGGCCAGCCCCCGCTGCCGCGAGAACTGCACGAACACCGCCGGGCTGGCCAGCACCGTCGCCCCGCCGGCCAGCGCCAGGTCACACTCGCCCTGCCGCAGGGCCCGCACCGCCAGGTGCAGGGCCACCAGCGAGGACGAACAGGCGGTGTCCACCGTCAGCGCGGGTCCCTCCAGGCCCAACGCGTACGAGATCCGCCCCGAGGTGAAGCTGACCACCCCGCCGGTCAGCAGGTGCCCCTCCAGTTCCGCCGGGGGCTGTCCGGCCATGTCGGTGTAGCCGCCGTGCCACGCCCCGACGCACACCCCGGTACGGCTGCCGCGCAGCGAGTCCGGGGGAATTCCGGCCCGTTCCAGCGCCTCCCAGGACGTCTCCAGCAGCAGCCGCTGCTGCGGGTCCATGGCCAGGGCCTCGCGGGGCGAGACGCCGAAGAACGCGGCGTCGAAGTCGCCGACTCCGGCGAGGAACCCGCCCTCGCGGCAGTAGGTGCGGCCCGCCGCCGCCGGGTCCGGGTCGTACAGCGCATCGCCGTCCCAGCCGTGGTCGTCGGGGAACGGGGAGATCGCGTCCGTACCCGAGGCGACCAACTCCCACAGTTCCTCCGGCGAGCCGACCCCTCCGGGGTAGCGGCAGGCCATGCCGACGATCGCGATCGGCTCGTGCGCACGCGCCTCGACCGCGCGGAGTCGGTCGCTGACCCTGGCGAGTTCGGTGGTGGTCAACCTCAGGTACTCGCGGAGCTTCTGCTCGTTCGACATGCCGCCTCGTCCCTCCTGACCGTCGTTCCGTCCACCACGTCCCTCGCCCACCCGGGTCAGGAGGTGCGGAACCGCTCGTCGATGAACGCGAAGATCTCGTCGTCGTCGGCGGACTCCAGTACGTCGGCCGACCCGCCGTCGCTGCCGACCGTGTCGTCGCGGGCCGTACCCCAGCGGGTGGCCAGCGCGGCGATCCGGACGCCGATCTCCCGGCGCACCAGGTCGTCCAGCCCGTCGAGGGCGGCCGTGTCGGTGTCGGCCAGGGCCGCCTCCAGCCGGTCCAACTCGGCCAGCAACGGCAGCTCGGCACGGGCCTGCCCGGGGGCGAGCCCGCCGAGCAGGTGCTCCGCCAACGCGTCCGGGGTGGGGTGGTCGAAGACCAGCGTCGCCGGAAGGCGCAGCCCCGAGGCGGTGGCCAGCCGGTTGCGCAGCTCCACCGCCGTCAGCGAGTCGAAGCCGAGTTCCCGGAAGGCCCGGTCCGCGTCGACGGCCTGCGGGTCGGCGTGTCCGAGGACGACCGCCGCGTGCCCGCGCACGGTCTCCAGCACCAGCTCCCGCTGTTCGGCCACGGTCAGCCCGGCGAGCCGTTCGGCGAGCGTGCGGTCCGCGTCGTCCGGGGTGGCAGTGGCGGCCGTGTCGCCCGATGCCGCCACCGGCACCAGACCGGTGAGGAGCGGGGGGACCTTCCCGGCGGCCCGCAACGCGCCGACGTCCAGCCGGATCGGCACCTGGAGCGCCTCGTCCACCGACTGCGCGGCGTCGAACAGGGCAAGGCCCTGGTCGGTGGTGAGCGGCAGCACGCCGCCACGCGCCATCCGGCGGCGCATCCCCGCCTGGTCGAGGTGCCCGGCCATCCGGCTGCTGTCGGCCCACAGGCCCCAGGCCAGCGACACCGCCTGCCGCCCCTGCGCGCGGCGGTGCTGGGCGAACGCGTCGACGAAGCCGTTGGCCGCCGAGTAGTTTCCCTGCCCCGGGCTGCCGAACAGGGCCGCCGCCGAGGAGAACAGCACGAACGCGGAGAGGTCCCGGTCCAGGGTCAACTCGTGCAGGTTGACCACCGCGTCGGCCTTGGGCCGCAGCACCGCGTCCACCTGCCCGGCGGTCAGCGCGGTGATGGTGGCGTCGTCGAGGACACCGGCGGCGTGCACGACGGCGGTGAGTGGATGCGCGGTCGGAATGCCGTCGAGCAGTCGGCGCAGCGCCACCCGGTCGGCGGCGTCACAGGCGACCACGGTCACCGACGCGCCGGCCGCGGTCAACTCGTCGACCAGCGCGGACGCCCCGTCCGCCGTCGGGCCGCTGCGGCCGGCGAGCACCAGGTGCCGTACGCCGTGCCGGGCGACCAGGTGCCGGGCGACGGCGCCGCCGAGCGTCCCGGTGCCGCCGGTGACCAGGACGGTGCCGTACGCGTCGAACGCGGGCGGCATGGTCAGCACCACCTTGCCTACGTGCCGGGCCCGGCTGATCAGGCGGAACGCGTCCCGGGCCCGCCGGACGTCCCGCACGGTCAGCGGCAACGGGTTGAGCACCCCGGTGGCGAACAGCTCCATCAGCTCGCCGAGCAGCTGCCCGACCAGCTCCGGACCGGCCTCGACGAGGTCGAACGCACGGTATCCGACCCCCGGGTGGTCGGCGGCGATCCGGTCGGGATCACGGACGTCGGCCTTGCCCAGTTCCAGGAAGTGGCCGCCACGCGGCAGCAGCCGCAGGGACTCGTCCACGAAGTCCCCGGCCAGGGAGTTCAGCACCACGTCGACGCCGCGCCCCCCGGTGGCGTCCAGGAACCGCCGGGCGAAGTCGAGGCTGCGGGAGTCGGCGATGTGCGCGTCGTCCAGGCCGAGGCCACGCAGGGCGTCCCACTTTCCCCGGCTGGCCGTGGCGTAGACCTCCACGCCCAGGTGCCGGGCCAGTTGGAGGGTCGCCATGCCGACGCCGCCGGCACCCGCGTGCACCAGCAGCGACTGCCCCGGGCGGAGCCCGGCGAGCCGGGTGAGCGCGTAGTGGGCGGTGAGGAACACGGCCGGCACCGACGCGGCCTGCGCGTACGACCAGCCGCGCGGGATCCGGGCGAGCATCCGGGCGTCGGCGACCACGACCGGCCCCAGACCGCCGGTCCACATGCCCAGCACCCGGTCACCGGGGGTGAGGCCTACCACGTCCGACGCGACCTCGGTGATCACGCCGGCCCCCTCGGCGCCCAGCAGCGGCGTACCCGGGTACATGCCGAGCGCGATGAGGGTGTCCCGGAAGTTCACCCCGGCAGCGCGTACCGCGACCCGGACCTGCCCGGGTGCCAGCGGTGCCTCGGCGTCCGGGGCAGGCACCAGCGCCAGGCCCTCCAGGGTGCCCTGCCCACCGGCGGCGAGCCGCCACGCGGCACCGGCCGGGGGCGTCAGCGGGCCGTCCGGGCGGGATCGGTGCCGGACCAACCGGGGCACGTGCACCGTCCCGGAGCGCACGGCCAGTTGCGGCTCCCCGGCGGCGAGCGCGGCGGGCAGGGCCCAGGCGCTGACCGGGTCGGCGTCCAGGTCGACGAGGACGAACCGGCCCGGCTCCTCGGACTGGGCGGAACGCACCAGCCCCCACAGGGCGGCGGACACCGGGTCCACGTCCTCGGTGCCGTCGCCGACAGCCACCGCCGAGGTGGTGACGAACGCCAGCCTGGCCAGCCCCAGGCGGCCCTCGACCGCGAGCCAGGACCGGGTCAGGTCCAGAGCGCCGAGCACGGTGGCGCGTACCGCATCGGGCCCGATCGGCGCGCCCGACCCGACCGGCACCGCGACCACGTCGGGCACCGCCGCACCCTCTGCCACCGCTGCGACCAGGCCGGCGAGATCGGGGTACGCCGCGCAGAGCCCACCCGCCCGCTCCAGGTCCCCGGCCAGCCCCGGAGCGTCCGCGCCCAAGACCGCCCACCGCTGCACCGCAGCGGGCCCCGGTTCCGGCAGGTCGGTCCAGGCGACGTGGTGCAGCGCGCCGTCCCGGGCACCGGGAACGCCGGACGCGAGCGCCTCCACCGGAACCGCACGCACCACCAGGGAGTCGATCACCACGACGGGGTTTCCCTGTTCGTCGGCGCAGACGATCCGGACCGCCTCGGCACCGGCCGGGCTGATGGTGACCCGCAGCCGGTCGGCACCGACCCCGGACGACGACACGCCCCGCAGGGCGAACGGCATCCGGACCTGCCCGTCCTCGGGGAAGAACGCGCCGAGGCCCATCGCCTGGAACGCCGCGTCGAGCAGCGCCGGGTGGACGCCGAAGCGCGGGGTCCCGGACTGGGGGACGGGCAGGGCCACCTCGGCGTACACAGTGCCGCCGGCCCGCCAGGCGGCCCGGACCCCCCGGAAGGACGGCCCGTACTGGTAGCCGCGGTCGGCGAACCGGTCGTACAGCCCCGCCACCTCGACCGGTTCGGCCCCGTCCGGCGGCCAGTGCCCGCCCGGTTCCCCGCTCCCGACGGTGTCGGCGCCGGCCGGCACGAGGGTGCCCTGCGCGTGCCGGGTCCACGCGGCGTCGGCCTCCGCACCGTCGGCGCGCGAGTGGATGGTGAGCTGCCGCCGCCCCGCCACGTCCGCCGGGCCCACCACGAGCCGCAGTTGCACCGTCGACTCGTCGGCCACCACCAGCGGCGCGTCGAGGGTCAACTCCTCGATCCGGTCGGCCCCGTCACGCCGCCCGGCCCACAGGGCGAGTTCGGCGTACGCGGCCCCGGGCAGGATCGCCGTGCCCAGCAGGGCATGCTCGCCGAGCCACGGGTGGTACCGGACGCCGAGTCGGGCCGGGTACACGTGGCCGCCCTGGTCGGGCAGCTCCACCGCCCCGCCCAGCAGCGGATGGTCGGCACCGCTGAGACCGGCGGACGACACGTCCTGCCGCGCGGCCGGTGCGTGGTACCAGAAGCGCTCGCGCTGGAATGGGTACGTCGGCAGGTCGACCCGGCGCGAGTCGGTCCCGAAGAGCACACCCGCGTCGATCTCGATCCCGTGTGCGTGGGCGAGCCCGAGCGCCATGCCGAACCAGCGGGCGCCGCCCCGGCCGCGCCGCAGTGTCCCGAGTACCGTCGCGGTGACCCCGGCGTCGGCCGCGGTGCCCTGCAACGACACCGACAGCATCGGGTGCGGGCTGGGCTCCAGGAACCCCTGGTGCCCGTCCGCGAGCATCGCCCGGGTCGCCTGCTCGAACTCCACCGGGTCGCGCATGTTGCGGTACCAGTAGGCGGCGTCCATCCGCGCGGTGTCCAGCAGACCGCCGGTGACGGTCGAGTAGAAGGGGATCTGCGAGCTGCGGGGCGACACCGGGGCGAGGGCCGTCATCAGGTGTTCCTTCAGCACCTCCACCTGCGCGGAGTGCCCGGCCGTGTCCACCCCCGGGATCGCCTTGGCGTGCACCCCCTCGGCGGTCAGCTCGTCGACGAGTTCGGCGAGCGCGTCGGGGTAGCCGCTCACCGCAGCCGTACCGGGGCTGTTGACCGCCGCGACGGACAACCGGTCGCCGAACCGCTCCAGGCGGGTGCGGAGCACGTCGACGGGGAGCGACACCGCCACCATCCCCCCCTGCCCGGCCAGCCGCAGCCACGCCTGGCTGCGCAGGGCGACGATCCGCGCCGCGTCGTCCAGCGACAGGCCGCCCGCCACGTGGGCCGCCGCGATCTCACCCTGCGAGTGGCCGACCACGGCCGACGGGTGTACGCCCAGCGCCCGCCAGGCCGCCGCCAGCGACACCATCATCGTGAACAGCACCGGTTGGACCACGTCGACCCGGCTCAGCGCGGGCGCGCCCGGCACCCGGCGCAGCACGTCCAGCACGGACCAGTCGAGGTACGCCCGCAGCGCCTCGTCGCACGCCGACACGCTCGCCCCGAAAGCTGGCGAGCGGTCGAGCAGCCCGTCGGCCATCTCGGCCCACTGCGAACCCTGGCCGGGGAAGACGAACGCGACCCGGTCGCTCGCGCCGGCCCGCCCCCGCAGCAGCACCGGGTGCTCCTCGCCCCGGGCCAGCGCGGCGAGCGCGTCGCTGACCTCCGCGCGGCTCTCTCCGATCACCACGGCCCGATGCGCGAAGCGTGCCCGGGTGGCCGCCAGCGTGTAGCCGACCTCGGCGATGTCCAGGTCGGGCTCCTCGATCAGCCGGGCCCGCAACCGTGCCGCCTGGGCGCAGAGCGCGGCGCTGCCCCGGGCCGACAGGAACAGCGGGACGGTGACCTCGTCCGCCTGGTGGTCGAGCGGTTCCCGCACCACCGGCGGCGCCTGCTCGACGATCACGTGGGCGTTGGTGCCGCTGATGCCGAACGAGGAGACCGCCGCCCGGCGTGGTTCGTCGCCCTGCGGCCACGGCACCGGCTCCGTCAGCAACGACACCGCGCCGGAGGCCCAGTCCACCCGGGGCGTCGGCCGGTCCACGTGCAGCGTGCGCGGCAAGGTGTCGTGCCGCAGCGCCAGGATCACCTTCATCACCCCGGCGATGCCGGCGGCGGCCTGGGTGTGACCGATGTTGGACTTCAGCGAGCCGAGCCACAGTGGCCGGTCCACCGGCCGCTCCCGGCCGTACGTGGCGAGCAGGGCCTGCGCCTCTATGGGGTCGCCGAGGGCGGTGCCGGTGCCGTGCGCCTCGACCGCGTCCACCTGGTCCGGCCGGAGGGCGGCGTCGGCCAGGGCCTGCCGGATGACCCGCTCCTGGGAGGGCCCGTTCGGGGCGGTGAGGCCGTTGCTGGCCCCGTCCTGGTTGACTGCCGACCCCTTGATCACGGCCAGGATCTCGTGCCCGGCGGCCTCCGCGTCGACGAGCCGCTGCACCACCATCATGGCGGCGCCCTCGCTGAGCGCCACCCCGTCGGCGGCGGCGGCGAACGCCTTCGACCGGCCGTCCGGGGACATCGCCCGCTGCCGGGAGAACTCCACGAGCATGTCCGGCGTCGACATCACCGTTGCCCCGCCGACCAGGGCCGACGTGCACTCGCCCCGGCGCAGCGCCTGCACCGCGAGGTGCAACGCCACCAGGGAGGCGGAGCAGGCCGTGTCCACGGTCACCGCCGGGCCCTCCAGGCCGAAGACGTAGGACAGCCGGCCGGACATGACGCTTGCCGAGTTACCGGTGCCGAGGTAGCCGTCGAAGTCGTCCGCGCCGTCCCGCAGCAGCGGTAGGTAGTGCTGGCCGTTGGTCCCCACGAACACGCCGGTCCGGGTGCCACGCAACGCGGTCGGGTCCACCCCGGCCCGTTCCAGGGCCTCCCACGCGGTCTCCAGCAACAGGCGCTGCTGCGGGTCCATGGCCAGCGCCTCGCGGGGCGAGATCCCGAAGAAGGCGGCATCGAAGTCCGGCGCGTCGTGCAGGAAGCCACCCTCGCGGACGTAGGTGCGGCCGGGCGCCTCCGGGTCCGGGTCGTACAGGCCGTCGACGTCCCAGCCCCGGTTCGTGGGGAACGGGGAGATGGCGTCCCGGCCCTTCTCCAGCAGGTCCCACAGGTCGTCGGGGGCATCGACCCCGCCCGGGAACCGACAGGCCATCCCGATCACCGCGATCGGCCCGTCGTCGACCGCCCCCGCCGGAGCGGACGGCGGGGCGACGGCATCCACCGCGTCCTCGCCGGCCTCCGGCCCGAGCAGTTCGACACGCAGGAACGCGGCCAGCGCCCGGGCGCTGGGATGGTCGAATACGACGGACGGCGGCAGGTTCAGCCCGGTGGCCGCGTTCAGCCGGTTGCGCAGGTCGACCGCGGTCACCGAGGTGAAGCCGAGCTCCCGGAACGCCCGGTCCGGATCGGCCGCCTCGGTCCCGTCGTGCCCCAGCAGGACCGAGACGTGCGTACGGACCAGCCGCAGCAGCGTCCGGTGCTGGTCGGTCGCGGGCCTGCCGATGAGCGCGCGGACCAGTTCGGAGCCGGTCGACGCGTCCTCGACCGGGGTGCGCTCCTCCTCCCGGGCCGCCCGCAGCTCGGGCAGCTCGTCGAAGAAGGTGGTCCGCCGGGCCGCCGTGTACGAGGCGACGAACCGCGCCCAGTCCACGTCGGCCACGGCCACCAGGCCCTCGCCGCGCGCCACCGCCCCGTGCAACACGTCCAGCGCGGTTCCCGGCTCCAACGGCGTGAGGCCACCCCGGAGCAGCAGTTCACGGTCGGAGTCGGCGGCTCCGGCATCGAGTTCACGCCCGGCGGAGTCCACCGGCGGGGCGGCCCACGGCGTCCACGCGATCGCCGTGCCGGGCAGGCCACGGGCCCGCCTCTCCTCGACCAGCGCGTCCAGCCGGGCGGTGCCCGCCGCGTAGCCGCCGTGCCCCGCACCGCCCCAGGTGCCGGAGACAGAGGAGAAGACGACGAACGCGTCGAGCTTCAGCTCCGCCTCCGCCGCGAGGGCGTCGAGGTGCAGCGCCGTCGTCGTCTTCGCGGCGACGGCGGCGACGAAGTCCTCCGGGGTGGTCTCGGCGAGGGGGGTGAGCGCCACGGCGGGCGGGGCCACCACGATCGTGGTGGGCCGGTGCGCGCCGAGCAGCCCGGCGAGCACGTCCCTGTCGTTCGGGTCGCAGTCGACCAGGGCCACCCGGTCGGTGTCGCCGGTGAGCCCGGCGGTGGACGCGGCTGCCGGGCCGGCGAGCACCACGCGTGCCGCCCCGTCGTCGAGGAGGCGGCCGACCAGGGGCGCGGCGGCCGGGCCGGTGTCCCCGACGACGAGGACGGTGCCCCGGGCCGGCCAGTCGCCGGGCGTGCCGGCGGCGCGGGAGCGCACGAGGCGTCGTCCGTGGACGCCGGAGACGCGTACGGCGACCTGGTCCTCGCCGCCCGAGCCGCCCACCACGTCGGCGAGCTGCGCGAAGGCGCGCTCACCGGGGGACGCCGGCAGGTCGACCAGCCCGCCCCACCGGTCCGGCAGTTCGAGGGCCGCGACCCGTCCGAGGCCCCACACCTGGGCCTGCCCGGCGTCCGGCGTCTCGCCGGAGGACACCGCGACGGCGCCCCGGGTGACCGTCCAGAGGCGGGTCCGCGTTCCCGCGTCCGCCACCGCCTGGATCAGGGCGAGCGAGGCGGTCAGACCGAGAGGTACGGCCGGGTGGCGCGCGTCCGCGCCCTCGGCGAACGCCAGCAGCGACACCACGCCGGCCGAGGCGGACGCCGCGTCGTCCCCGGAGAGGGCCGGGGCCAGGAGCGTGGCGAGGCTGGCCCGGTCGGCGGCGGCGACGGTCAGCAGCTCGACGGACGCGCCACGCGCGACCAGCCCCCGCCGGACGCCCTCCGCCACCCCGCCACCGGCCAGCGCCTCGGGCACCACCAGGAGCCAGCGGTGGGTGAGGGGTCGGGGGTCGCCCGTCGGCAGCGGCTTCCACACGATCCGATACCGCAACTCCCCCACCGGGTCGGCCACCACGACCGTCGTGGTGGCGGAGCCGGTCGGAG